>CAZISK010000529.1:0-6033 GCA_964541355.1 uncultured Candidatus Obscuribacterales bacterium | reverse complement strand
CTCACTTTACCGAAGCATTTTTCGTACAGCGCCTGCTCGGCGGGTCCGACGACTTTTTCCCACTTGATTGGGATTAGTTCGATATGCTCGTCGAGCTCGCTTTTGTATTTGGCTTTAAACTCTTTCCGCAGTTTGTTGCAGAACTCTTTATAGTCTTTGTCTACGTTGGTGTTATCAGTGATACCATGCAATAAGAATACATGATGTTTTAACATCGGCATTTCCTCATGTTATAGGTGACAAGACTGTAGCAATGACGGATGAGCTTGTTCGATCTTTTAAGGTAATGCGTTACATAGATGAATGTCTCTTGGGAATATTAACTGGCTTGAAGCTTGAGCAGATTGAGGGAGCGGCTTCCAGTCATTGTTAACCGAGCGCCGGCTGTCAAGTGGCTTTCGCACACACTCTCATCACATTGTTCAGTCAGGAAAGTTTCGCCTAGACCATATCTGGTCGCCAGAAAGCGACAAACGCGCTTCAGGTGTTTGCGCTGCTCATTTGTTGATCGGGCATCAACCAGATGGAGCCGACCGTTGTTACCTGATCGGATCAAGCTGGACAACCTGCCTCTTCCCATCTTCTTCGAGAACGGCTTTGTCGCTATTGATTGATACTAATGTGACCGAGTCAAACTCCTGACCCGCGGTCAGTGTAATAAATCTGCGCATGCCATGTTTGGCCGCGTAGTTGCGATCTTTGAAAGACAGAATTACGCGATCTCCAACTATGGCGTTAAGCTTGAGCTTACGCATAAGAAGCGGCTTTTCGGGCGGAGGCGGCAGTTCGTCAAAACTGATGCCGCTGCCGCCGTCGGTTGGTGGCGGTGGTGGTGGCAGATCGCCTGCCATCTGTGACTCCACTCCTGGTGGCGGCGGCGGCAGTCCTTGCGGCCCACTTCCTAAATCAGGCGGAGCCGGAATTTTCCCACCGGCTTTGAGTAAGGCTTCTGCGCTATTCGGAGGTTCGTTCGATTTTGGAAAGGGCAGCGTGCCTTCCAGGGAATCGAACGGGTTGGCGCGCCCAGCATCGGCTCTTGCACGCGCGACAGCGTCAGGCTTCCTGGTCGCCTCTATGACTCCGACTTGTAGTGATGACAGGTACTGGAGCCGAGACTGATCATCCGTCGGCGTAATTGGACCGCTGCTTGAACTGTCTGGCACGAGCTGAGACAAAGACTTGAGACGTTCTTGAATGTGATTTGTACTAGAGTAATCTGTCGACTGCGAAGCCTGCGGCTCCGGCGGCTCTTTCGGCTTACTCCTCTCTTGGGCTTGCTTTGCACGGATTTCGGCAAGTTGCTTCGTCTGAGCCGATTCTTCGTCGTTGCCATTTTTTTTCATCAACATAGGACCATAGGTGCCCAGCGCCGTCAGCACAATTGCAATGCCGCCGACCATCAAAATAAATCTCATCCGCCCGTTCACAAATCTTCAGCTCACCATCGTCGTTGTTCCGTCATCTAAATTGCTTCGCCACCTCTGTTCATGGAAGATAGTAAACGCTCATCACGAAGGTCATGACCGGTGTCTCGAGACCTAGACTGCGTCCTTTCTCGCTCGCCAGCGTTTTTAACATGTCTTTATCAGCATCCTCGGGTGCAGCAACAACAAGCCCTCTGATAGCGACGATGCGTTGATAGGCTTCCAGCCGCTTCAAGAATTCGGAAAGCTGCCGGTAATCGCCAGTGACATATACTCTTCGGTCAATATGCTTGATTCCGAGTGGGTCCGGTGGAGCTTCCTCAATTTTAGATGCCGGAACGGGTGCTTGACCCGGCTTTTGAACTTTGTTTTTTTCCTTTGTTGGTTGAGGAATTGCCAGCCGGCCTCCGACCTCGGCCATGATCGAATCCATGATGTTTTCGGTTTTGTCCGTCTTCTTGTCTGAAGGTGGCTCTACAGACAGAAGCTCTGTTCCAGACTCGCTACTCAAGCGCTCCATATCGATGAGCAGGATGTCCATCTCGGGAGCAGGTGGCACCGACGCTCTCATTCGTTGAATGTCGCGATCGAGCTTTCTCTTTTCTTCGATTAACACCTCTTTCTCCTTGAGCTTGCGCGACAGTCGATCGTACTCGTCTGTCAACATCGTCAGCTCCTGTTTCACATGGTTGGAGGAGTCTATCGCCGGCTGCACCCAGGCGATCAGTGCAATCAGAGTGAACATGTAGGGCGCGCCGCATAAGATAATCTGCATTGTTCTACTCATCGCGCTCTACCCCCGTGATCTTGATGGAGGGTGTCTTCAGACCGATCAGATCGCTGTTTGATGGTACTAGATGTGGTGCTTTGTCTTTGGACTGTTTGATTTCCGATCGGCGCGACATGATCGTCTTTGTCTTGGCGGTGAGAGCAAAGGTGATAAGCTGCGGTGTTTTCTCATTGCGGCTGGCAAATTCGATGCTCGCTTCGTTGACCAGAGGGGAACTTTCCAGATTCAACGAGAGATCCGACACCGCGGCGAAGTCCTTAGCGAAGCCGCCCAACTGGAAATCCTGAGCTCCAAAAATGATGTGGTCGATCTGCACGCCCTTAGGAGTATTGAGTTGAATAGCATCCATATAAGAAGACCACTTGCGTGATTTCTCAACGAGATAGTTAAGAACCTTCTGGCGCATCTGAAGCGATGTATTCGTCTCCTTGAGCTGATTGAGCTGCTGCAAGTCCTTACGCGCCTGTACTATCTTTGTCTCCGTTAGAGCGAGCTCTCTGGCCTTCGTTGGAGACTCGAATGTGTTGAAATATGTAAATACGAGAAGCGCTAGGATCAATGTCAAGATCCCGCCTGCCATGGTCGGGCGGAACCAGTAATAGAGCTGGTCTCGATCCTCCATCTTTTGCGTGGCTCGATCGTCGAACAAAAGAGGTAGTCGACCTTCCTTGTTGAGATCCAGATCGACCGAAAAGGTGGGTGTCCAGGTCGGCTCGATGGCGCTGCCGATTACGGAGGCAAGGATGGGACGCATGCGCTCGACCACCATGTCTGGCTGACCGGTGGTCATGTCTCGCATGGCGTCTCCGAATATGGTTCTGAACCCCATGCGGCTGCCGATGTATTGATCGAGGTTGGGGACCATACACCCCGGACCGGTGAGAATAATCTGATCGAGCTTGATGTCTCCGGCCTGAGACTGGTAAAACTCGAGCGAACGTTCCAGCTCGTCTGTGATGTCGCTGAAAATGGTTCTTGCTACCTGGGCTGCCTGCCCCATTCTCGGATCCTTGGGCGGCATGCCGAAAAGCGGCAACTCCGGCAGAAGGGTGAGGGCGGTGTCGAAGTCGACCTCCAGACTTCTCGAGATCGCTTCCGTCAAAGTTTCCATGCCGATGATTACGGAACGACCGAAGAGCGGCATCGCACTTCTGACGACGTTGATGTCTGTGGCATCTTGTCTCAAGTTGACTACCATGGACATGTGCCCGGTGGAGCCCATATAACCGGCCAGCGCCAATCCGCGAATTGCAGCTAGCGAGCTCACTTCGATTTTCCCGAGCTGCAGGCCGCACGAATCGGAGGTCCGCCAGCAGGTCTCGACTATCGATCTCTGCACCGCAGCCAGTATCACGTCAACTCGCCTGACTCCGTCGGCATCGGTGCGCTCCGTCGCCGGCATCAACGACCAGTCCAGATTGGCGTCTGATATAGGGAAAAAAACGTGGTTGGTCGCTTCCTGTGTCACCACTTCAGCGAGTTCGTCGGTCGGCATACCGGTAGGAACAGGCATCAGACGAATTACCACGGCCTGAGCTGGAATGGTCATATTGAGCACCGGTGCAGGTCCACTTGGCGGTATGCCGGCCTGCAACATCAACTCGCTAATAATCGATCCGATTGTAGCCGGATCAGCTATCAGGCCTTCTCTAACGGTGTTGGCAGGCGTGGGCATGCAGGCGAAACGAACAATTTCGATTCCCACCCTTGTCTTTTCGAGCTGGACCAGGGTAATGCTATCGCTGTTGATGTCGATCCCAATTGTGGGACCCTTCTTCTTGCCGATGCCGAAGCCAAACATTTTGCTTGTGCCGAACATCACTTCCTGCCATTTCCCGTTGCTACAAAGGTCCGAACCAGGTCGCTAAAATCCGCCCCCCTGCTTAATTATGCCCAAGGGTTCACTGAAATACCAGGCTTCATGTGCCACCAGCAAAGCAACCAGACCACCAAATGCCAACGATGGTCCAAACGGGAAGCGATTGGCAAAGCGCCTGGAGCCGGACATGACGGCGCCCAGAAGTGCTCCAGCTAAGCCTCCGAAAGTGGCCAGTAGTCCGAGTTGCGGTGTGAAGAATTGATCCTGGTTTTGTGTGAAAAAACCGATGCTAACAAGCGGCACCGCAAGAATGGAAAAACCAATAATGAATCCGACTAGCGCCGGTTTGGCCGCCTCGCTCAAAACGTCTCGCTGTTGCATATCTCGTAACAGGTAGATTGCTCCCATGAGCGAGCCGACCAGGAAGGCGATGATTACGGCCATGCTCATCGATTGCCAGCCCAGCCAACAGGCTATAACCGCCGATAGTACCGCGTCGCCGCCACCCATGACGATGTCGTCGTCCGGATTGTACTCCTTCTCCTTCAAATTCATGGATTCGTCTTCCACCCATGGTGTCGCGCCTGGAGCTATATCTTTCTCCTCTTCTTTCAAGTGACTGATGGCAACAAGTCCGTAGAAGTCGATGAAGTCGAAGAGGATATAGCTGACTCCAGCCCCAATAAGTGCACCTGCTGGATTGCCGTGCCGTATGCCGAAATAAATCAAACCGAGAATAATCGATGGGTATGTAATCTCGTGCGGAATGAGGTGCTCTCTGAAGTCGGTTATCGTGACGGTGATTAGCGTTGCTGCAAAAATGCACATCGCGATACCGTCGAAGGAGAAGCCGAATTTGAAGAAAATTGCTACGAATAAAGCTCCAGTAACCGCCTCCACCAGAGGGTATTGCCAGTGAATCGATTTCTTGCAGGAACGACAACGACCGCCAAGCAGGAAATATGAGATTATCGGAATCATGTCCCACGGCATTAACCGCTTCTCGCAATGCATGCAAGCAGAAGCAGGTCGCAACCATGAGCGGTGCAGGAGGGAGCGAAGCGCCACCACGTTGAGAAAGCTTCCAACGCATGCGCCCAAGATGAATCCGATCGCTCCCCGCAGCCAAACGTCGCCTCCCACGTGTGGTGTCAGAAAGTCTTGCGTTAGTAATGGGCCATACCAGGGCTCCACTTATGGAAACTCCCTTCTCTCGTTAACTACCGACGCCAGACCGAGCAGCAGCAAAATAAACGCCAACACATAGGAGAGCATGAAAACTATTATCTCCTGCGACGGCTCTTTTCCGTACATTAGCATGGCCCGAACTCTGGTTAATTGTGCTAGATCCGGCAGGCACCAGTAGAGAGAAGACAATAGATTCTGCGCCATTGGGTTGTTCGACATTCGGCTCAGGTCTATAAGAGAGCTTCCGAGATGACCGATAAACCAGAGTGACAGAGTAAAAATCACGCTCATGATCGGCGTTGAGAATGTCGAGAAAAATGTTGCCATCGCCAGAACGAATAGAAGTTCCAGCAATACCAGTGCAAGCGAGCAAGTGATGCCTTGAATGTGCAACTGCATATGGTGCTCTGGATCAACCAGGGAAACAAGAGCAAACAGAAAAAAGCCCATTGCGGCAAGCACGACAACGAGGCACATGGAAAGCCCGGCATATTTACCAAGAATAAATTGCCAGCTGGATACGGGCTTGGTAAAGATAACGTAGATGGTGCGGCGCTCAAGCTCTTTATAAACCAGATTCGTGCCGGCAAAAACAGCGATGATGCCGCCGATGATTGCGATAACGGTGAGCCCCAGATCTTCGATTATGCGAATATCTTGACCGACTGAAAGTGATCCCAGAAGAATTCCCAGCACTGTGATCAAACAGGCAAAGACAAAGAAGGCGTACAGGACTCGATCCCTCACCGTCTCGCGGAAAGTGTTGAGCGCTATGGCGAAAATCGGATCAATCACCGCCGAAAACATAGACG
>CAZISK010000528.1:0-6045 GCA_964541355.1 uncultured Candidatus Obscuribacterales bacterium | reverse complement strand
AGACATTGATCAAAGCCGATCCGGAGCGAATGCGGAAGTTCAAAGACATAGAACGCGAGCTCAGCGCATCGGAGGACATATTGAACACGGCTCTCAAGTCGGCCGATGGCGGGGCGGAAGATTGGCACTTAGTAACTGCAACCTTCTACCCGCGAGTCAGAGATCGAATCGTCACGCTTGCCACGGCGCTTGACTCAGTTATCGGGGATGAGCAAATGCGTAGCGAGGAGCTCACCAAGGCTCGCATAGGTTCTCGCAGAAATCTTCAAACAGCATTGATTATTGGCGCGGGAGGCACCGCTCTAATTACAATTTTCATGGCGATTATACTTAACAAAGGCACGCTGCACAGACTGCAATCGCTCATGCGAAACATCGAAGATATGCGTTTGGGAAAACAGCTGCAGCCACCGATGGGCGGCGAAGACGAATTGGCCATTCTCGATCAACGATTCCACACTATGGAATCCGAGATTCGCCGTCACGAGAAAGAGCGTGCTGAGATGGAGCAGCTAAGGCAGCGTTTCTTTGCCATGATCAGCCACGACATGAAAGTACCGCTGTCATCGCTAAAGGTTTTTCTCGACTTGATATCTGATGGCTCCTATAGCAAGGAGGAGATTGCCGATCGCGCTGGAATTCAACAGGCGAATATCGGTCGACTGATTGAGCTCGTATCCGATTTGATCGAACTTGAAAAGCTGCAAAGCCCTGATTTTGCCCTGTCCAGACAGGAGGTGCGTCTTGCAAGTCTTTGCGACGAAGCGCTGGAATCGGTAACTCACCTTGCCGAAGCACAGGGTGTCTCTCTGCATTTGGATTTAAACGCAGTGAAGGCGATTGGTGAAGAGAGGCGATTGCTGCAGGTTTTAGTCAATCTTCTCTCCAATGCCATCAAATTTACGCAGCGAGGAGGTGAGGTTCGTCTCAAGATGAGCGAGCAAAATGGTACTACGCTGGTTCAGGTGCAAGACAATGGGAGAGGAATCGCCAAAGAGCATATCGACTCGATTTTCGAACCTTTCTCGCAGGTAAAACCGAACCGCGCTGAGTCGGCCGGCAGCGTGGGACTTGGGCTGGCCATCTGCAGAGCGATTGTCTGCGCTCATGGCGGCGTCCTGTCCGTGGAATCCGAAGAAGGGAAAGGCTCTACGTTCTCGTTTACCATTCCGGCTGCGACATAATCGGACCGCGCATCACATGCGGTATCATCAGTGTTTGATCAGTCTGGACCTGTCACGCAATTTCACGATTTCGGAATCTGTCCAGCCTTCTTGCGCTGCCAGAGCGAAAAACTTATCCTTTGATGCGTTGACCAGGTACAGCGTACCTAACGTTTCCTTCAAGCAACGAATGAAACTAGGGGGTGCGGCCGGCACCGTCAGTAGGGTCTTTGTCAAACTCTCAGCCCTCTCGAGATCGCCGAAAACAATGACCTGTTCGATCCGGTCACGTAGTTCGTGTTCCACATAATTCAACTCCTTCTTATCGGTTCGGACAAGCGCTTTAGCCATTGCGTCTCTCACTAACTGTGGGGAACGCCTATCCAGGCAGTACAGCTGGCAGAGCTGAAGATAACAACGCCTCTCGCTGCACCATAAAGACTTGAAAGAATTCTGCTTATCGCTCCGGAACAACGCCAACACCTGTTCGGTCTTTGCAATGGATTTTCCATACTCGCGCTTGAAGAGATACGTTTCGCTCAAGACCTGACAACATTCCAACTGCAGGAAAGAATCTTCAGGACAGGCTTTCAACGCGGCCGCCGCCTGTTCAATCGCCTTATCGTACTTTGCCGTCATGTTCGAAACCCTTGCCTGTTGAAGCAGCAAGCGAGCTTTCAGACCCTTGAGCAGCGGATCAGATGGTAATGGCTCCGCGGAGGCCAACAAGCGGTCGGCATCAGCAAATCTATATGCCAAAATCAGTGTCTCGCTCAAGTCTTCTGTCGCTGTAGCCAGGCAAGTCGCGCGGTCTCTTCCATTCATGGAGCGTGCTACCTCGAGCATCGCTCGCGCATATCGTTCTGCCTCCAAGAGGTTGAGGATGTTCTTCTCATAACTGTGCAACATCCAGAGCGTGTTGAAGACTTCCGTTTTTGGGGCACAACTCTTCTCTTGCATTTTCAGTAATTGTTGAATGCAGTCTTTGGCTTCGCTTACCCTATCGAGTTTAAACAATACAAGTGCCATCTCCTTCAAAGTGATCTCTCTTCTAAAATCCGGATCTGGCGACGATCTCAGTGAAGCGAGGGCACGCTCGTAACTGGCTAAGGCAGATTGAGGGGGTTGCGCTCTGGCTTCCTTGATTGCTGAGCTCCAGTCGGAGGCTGCTGCCACCCGCGGACAGAGGGATAACACCATGACGGCAAGAAGGAATAGAACAGGCCATGCGCGGCACACATTGGCTCGACGATCGCTTTGAACCTGCTTGAAAGCCGCTCTAGACATCAGTCCCCAAATTGCTCCTCTGGATGTTGAAACCATAAGCAACACCAGATCTGATGAACAGCTACTCTTCACCTTCCAAAAACAACGGCTCTTTCTTTCCTAGAAACTTTGGCTTGCGACCGGCAATAACATCCAACCATGCCGCTTCCGCGGCGACGAATTCGCGCAAATCATACCAGGACTGAATTGGACCATATGAATGAACACCGGCGTCGATGCCGACCACCTTGAGACCAAGACACTGTGCAAGAAAAATTGCTCGCGGCAAATGATAACGCTGCGAGACCAGCACGGCTTGCTTTACTCCGAAGATATCGCGGGCTCTGTACAAGCTGTCGTACGTTCTAAAACCGGCGAAATCACAGACGATATCTTGCTCAGGAACACCTCGAGAAACCGCCGCCTTCTTCATTGCAATAGGCTCGTTGTAATTGACGTAACGATTGTCGCCGGTCATGAGCAGCTTCAAGACTTTTCCAGACTTGTACAATCCGACCGCGGTGTCGATGCGATCTTTGAATTCAGGCGAGTTGATACCGGCGCCAAAGACAATTGCCGCAGGCATGGCAGGAACCGCCTCGGCGCTGTCGTATATCGAATCCTGGTGCCGCTGCACCTCGAAGTAGATGAGCGCCATGATTAATGGCGGCACCAGCAAGGCCGACACGAACCAGGTCCAGAGCTGCCGCCGTCCAGGCTTCGCTGCCTGAACAGCATCACGTAGTACTTCCGTCTCTACTCTCTCGGTCATCTCTACTCGTTGGATGGTATCAAAAGAATTTGAAACCCCGTTAGCATGCCCCCAATCATAACATTCCAGGAGGTGAAATGCCCACCGGATCTAATTATTGAAAACTTCAGCCCAACTGCTTGTAAGGCCTTTGCAAAAAACTTTAATCGGACCTATCTACCGGTTGGAAACAACAGATAGGAAGGCGAGAGACTCTTCGCCTCTTCCTTCGCTGCTTTGGCAGCGGAAATTACTACACCCGGATGGTTGCATGTATTGGGAATACTGGCCGCTCCGATAGCCACCATCGCCGAACCCAAATGCGGAAGAAGAGGAGTGGAAATCAGGCTCTTTGACAGCGATTCCATATACTTGTTGACAAAGGCATCATCACCGTTGCTGAGCAAGACAATAAAGTCGCTATCACTAATGTGCGCAGCGACCTCCAGAGGAGAGCCTATCCCCCGGAGACGCTCTGCCACTGTGGCGAACGCCTCAGGCGGCACTGGCAGCATCTGGTTGCCGTCCCTGATGGCAATTTCAAAAATAATTACGGCCAGGCTTAGGTCATACTGCTGAAACCGGCTGAACTCTCTAAGAAGAAAAAATTGCAGCGCTTCAAAGGACAGCAGGCTGGTGTGACGACTGAGCAGCTTGTTGAAAACACTGTTGAGAGCTGAATTGTCAAATTGGAATGCCATCGGCAGCGCCATTGCCGGTCGAGGTAAGGGTGCCAGCCTCGGAGCCGGAGCGACGTCCGCAGCAGGCGCAGGAGCTGGCTCCGCGTCGCTGTCGAATTTGGGAAACTGCGGAGCTTGCCTGAACGAACTGACACCAGAAGCAGTGCCGACCGGCTCGGCTACCGCGGCCTTCTCTTGGGCAATTTCTTGCCAGGACTTGGAAGGTTCATTAGCCTCTCCGAATTGACCCATGAGCGGCTTGGGCGGTAAAAGAATCTTTGGAGCTTCGCCGGCAGCCTGATGACGACCAGAGGTGCTCTGTTGCGACGTGGTAGCCGGCGCGCCGAAAGCAGGCATCTTCGAAGCCGATACATTGGACGAGAACGGCGTCTCAGGAATCCCTCCGGCTGGAGTCGGATCACTGGCAGCCGCGTCCTGAAAGAGCGGTTGCGATCCGGAGCTGCTCTGCACGTTGAATGGCATAGTCGGAAAGCCGGTTCCGCCTGCCCCGATGTTGAACGGGACTTGCGGCCTGGCTGGCTGTGGCGACGGTGCACTGAGCATAGCCGCTTCGCCACCACTGACACCACCATCGACGTAATCAGCCTCGGGTTCCGGCTCCTGATAAGCAAGGAAACCGCCGGATGTGCTCATGCTGGGCGCCGGCTGGTAGGACTGTCCCATAGGAGGTTGATACGCGCCAAAGCCACCGGACGCGCTCATATCTTGACCCTCGTCATTGTGTTGCTCGTATGCCGATTCTGTTTTGATTTTGTTCTGGATCATCATGACTTCAATTGAATCGCGAGTCCAGATGATTTTCGAACCCGGCCCGTCGCCCTTCGAAAAAGTCCAGCGCGGAGCCGAGTTGCCCTGAAGCGTTACCTTAATGACGAAGAGGATGCGGTTATTCTCGAACGGCAGCTCAACCGGCTTGCCGTGCCTCTTGGCTTCCGCGACCGCGTATTTCAAATCTTCTGTCGTCGGAATAGAACTCATCTTCGAGAGTTTGATGCTCTTCTGCGAGCCGGCGCTGAAGGAATCATAGAGCGGCATGATGTGTTTCCTCAATCAAACCAAAAATACTCACGGTTGTATGCAATATTACTTCGGGACTCAAGAGTTCGCCAGTTATTGGACTCAGCCTCATCCATTTTAACCTCGTCTGGAGAGAAACAGGGTCTAGATAACATATGGACCCATAACTCTTATCATCTGTACCCAGATTACACTCAATCGACAGCGGGTTGAGCGATTCGCTATGATATCTGCCTCAATTTGGCTGCCCGACGGCCAGGTGAACCCCCAATTTCCCAAAAACCGATAGCATGGCAGAAAACAAAAATCCACAGGTCAAGTCAATTGAGCTTAAGAATAAGCGGCTCGCCTTCTTCGGGGGCTTTTCCTATTGGCCCTCGTATCACGAGGGCAGCCCTGCCGACATTGCACAGCGGCGCGGAGCCAGGCTGTCCGAAGAAATCGTAGAGGGGGTCGACTATGTCGTCCTTGGTGATGTGCGAGGCGCGGGGCGGGGAGAGGCAAAAAAGAAAGTGGAGAAGCTTCAGAAATTAGCAGTCTCCGCTGCGAAGAAGGGGCTCTCGATGAACTGTCCTGAGATAATCGATGAGCGAACTTTTCGAGAGCTCGTGCGTATCGACCTGACCGGCGATTCTTTCGCTTTTACAGGTGGATTCGATTGCCTGGGCGGGGAGCTCGAAAACGGTATGCTAGCGAAGATGGTCGAAGCGGTCGGCGGCAAGGTTACGAGCAAGATTGACAAAGAGCTGGATTATCTTGTGCTCGGCAATCGGCGAGGGGAAGGCAAGATCGCCACCATCAATCTAGCCAAGAAATTACAGGCTGCGGGTGCACAGTTACGCCTTTTGACCGAGGACAGTTTTTTGGATCTCGTCCGCACCGACCAGGTAGTCGACGAAGAGGCGGATACCATGGACTTTTCGACCTTGATCAGCCGACTCTACGGTACGGTCGATCAAGCCAAGCTCGGAAGGTCCATGAAAATGCTGAAGAGCGAATCGTTCAAACTTTATGTGCACAGAGATGAAAAACGTGTGGTCGGCGTGGTGAGAAGCCAAACCGCAGACTCCAAGGTCTATTCCAGCTGGCTCACCGACGAAGGCAAGTACGGCTGCGCAACTCAAGACTTGAAAGAATGCATGGGACT
>CAZISK010000527.1:0-6052 GCA_964541355.1 uncultured Candidatus Obscuribacterales bacterium | reverse complement strand
ATTCGGCATCACCATACTTGCCCTTGAGCATGAGGTCGTCGGCCTGAACTACATCATGCTCGATGCGGACCTTCAGAGTCCGCCTCTTCTCAGCGATAAGTAAACCGTCATCAGATGCGGACTGAGCCAGACATTGATCGATCGCGACGAAAGGAAGAATCGTCAGAGATCCCGCCAGCAAGCCAAAAGTGAGTTTCAATTTCTTGAGATTCATACCGTTCTCCAGTTTCAGTTAGACCCGCGGCACACAAGGAACGAATTGATGGCGAGTCTATTGCCAAGCCTAGTTCATGCCCTGAGCGATTACTTAGTGGCACATATTAGCGCTTCAAACCACTATTTTCAAAACTCCTGACAGCCCAAAATACACCTGCCATGATGCTGCAAACCCATGAGCCCCAATCCATTCACCGATGTAAACGCCCTTTAAACTGTCCGTAACGAGTTTTTCCCTCAAAACAGCTTATGCTTATGAAACTCACTCGATTCTCTGTGCAATCTTATATACCTATATATAAGGTTGCGAAAGAGGCGAAGTGACCCTTTTTGCTTCCGGGAGTTTTCGCTCCCGCAACTGTCTGAGTGCATTCCGAGGAGGGAACGTGTCAGGTCATTCGAAATGGTCGACAATCAAACGACAAAAAGCAGTAGTCGATGCGAAACGCGGAGCGATATACGCAAAGATGTCGCGTGAAATCATTGTTGCCACCAAACTCGGTGGTTCCGATCCGAACGCTAACTTTCGCCTTAGACAGGCTATTGACCGAGCTAAAGCAGAAGGTGTCCCGAACGATAACATCGACAGAGCGATTGAGAAGGGCTCAGGCGCGGGCGGCGCGGACAATGTCGAAGAGCTGACCTATGAAGGGTACGGTCCCGGAGGCGTCGCGGTTCTGGTCCGGTGCACGACCGACAATCGCAACAGGACGGCCGGCGACATTCGCAGCTACTTCTCAAAGTATGGCGGCAATCTCGGAGACACAGGTTGCGTCAACTGGATGTTCAAGGAACGCGGCGAAGTTCAAGTAGCAAGAGAGAAAGGCTTCGATGAAGACGCGCTTCTTTCCGCTGCCAGTGAGGCCGGAGCCGACGATATCGTCACGGACGAGCCCGAAGAGGCGCTCGTCATCTGCGAAGCTGCCAGGCTCGAATCGGTGAAAAAAGCAGTCGAGCAGTCCGGTCATAAAGTACTTTCTGCAGAAGTAAGCATGTCGCCGCTGTCAACCGTGGAAGTCCAAGATGCGGACCTCGCCAAGCAGCTGCTCAAGCTGCTTGACGCGCTCGAGAGCCACGATGACGTTCAACACGTCTTCGCCAATTTCGATATGGACGAAAGTATGATGCAAGAGTTCATAAACAACTAAATTTCGCCTGCATCAATGTTGCAATCTGTCGCTTGAAAACGCGCAGCACAAGCTAACCCGTGCCATTTCGCAGATCGCTCCAACGTAGAATCTATATATAAGTGTGTACGATCGATCTCAGCCGACTCTTCGTACCTGAATTAGCAAACGCTGATATTGCCACACCAGGTCTATTGAATGCCTGATGAAAAGCGGTTCTTCATTAACCGTGGCTTTCCTGACATCATCCTTTCATTTCCGCCCCACATCCAGTTGTCCAGTGCAATAAAATGCAAACTTTTTTTGCGGCACCACATACGGTTATGAGCACGAAGACAAGAGACCGAAAACCCTCATAAATTAACCGTTTCTGGACATCGACAAGTCTCAAAATTATGTGCTGATAATAAACGCCAGAAGGGTTAATGTGCATTTTACACTTTTTTACGGACGATACATGACAACCGCCGGCGATACCACTAATGAACTTGTTCTAATGACGAGAGACTTTGGCCCAGACAAGGCAAGTATATTTTTCATAGCCAGAACATATAACCAGATTTGGTGTCAATGCCCCCGAGCTTAACTTTTGCAAATAAACCAGCAGCCGTAGGCCACTATGGAAAAACTCGACTTTGTCAAGCGATTTTGACTCGTTACAGTCCCTTCTGCTACCTTTGGCGCCTGCTCCAAACAGCTGCTGGGACATTCAAAATCGTCGCAGCAAAGATCGCCTGAAACTAAGACCTGAGTTTATTGAGGGAATAGATCACGACGATTCGCACATATTGAGGGGGCTTCAAACGACTCAATCGTATTTGAAGTTGCGAAATCGCCGGGGTAAGGGGAGATGAGCGTGAAAAGTACAAAATACTATATAGCTGGCACCTTGGTCGCCACTGGATTGATAGCCGTGCTCTGTACGGCGCCGGCCCAGGCGGCTGATACCGGTCTCGAGCCCGAGGTGGTAACTTCCACATTCGAAGAGAACGGTGAGGAGTGCGCTTCCGTAACGATCAACGGTGAAGAGGTGATCAGTTATCGTGGAGAGACCACAGCCGGTGATGCCGAAGACAAGGCTGAATCGCTGGCAGAATCTCTCGGAGAAATTCTGGATGACGAGAAAGATTCGATAGAGTCGCTCATGCCGGCTAGAGACGGGTCCATGGCTGTCATAAAGAACAACGGTAAGACCATACTCAAGTTCGAGCCGCCAGCGACCTCACAGGACCCTGAGGAAGCGGGCAAGCTCGCAATTAAAACGAGTCTTCAAGTAATCAACGCTTTGCGATTAGCCGCAGGCACTACAAGACTGCCGGAGAGCATTAGCAACTTCGCCGAATCTTCAAAGACAGGACGGCTCGCCAACATCGAAGGTGCCGACGATTGCTTCTCCGGTCGTGCCTCCTGGTACGGCCCCAACTTCCACGGAAGAAAAACCAGCAATGGCGAGCGTTTCGATCAAGAGGCAATGACCGCGGCTCATCGTACTTTGCCGTTCGGCACCAAGCTTCTGGTCACCAACCGTTCCACCGGGAAATCATGCGTCGTGAAAGTTAACGACAGAGGACCGTATCGCGACAACCGCGTTATCGACCTTTCCAAAGGAGCTGCTCGTCAGCTCAACATGGTGTCCTCCGGTGTCGCGATGGTAGACGTCCTTGTACTCCAATAGATCCCGCAAACTGTGTGAGCGACAAACTCTACGCCTGAGGCCCGGACAATCCAACTGGCCAGCGAGGAGACGGATTGATGTGTGCGCGGTGCGCACCCTTCAAGACGAAGCGCCTGCTCTAACGTCGCTCTCTTCTCTTGACCTGGTACTGACACTCGCCGCACTTAATATCACTCAACTCTTGACGTCTTCATAAAGGAAACGCGAAGCGTTTCCTGTTAGAATTTCTAGTCCCCGGTATGAGCTTCATTTAACGGGGACTGCATCGGTGCGATGCATGTGATTTCTTGAAAGCGGTTTAGCTCTGTGACCGAAGTACGCGTAAGAATTGCACCTTCCCCGACCGGAAATCTCCATCTTGGCACTGCCAGGACGGCGCTATACAACTATCTTTTTGCCAAGAAGCACAAAGGCAAATTTGTGCTCAGACTGGAAGATACCGACAACGAGCGCTCCGACGAGAAGTACACCAGAGACATTATCGACGGGCTCAAATGGCTCGGTCTGAGTTGGGACGAAGGCTGCGATATCGGCGGACCATATCCGCCATACAGACAAACTGAAAAGATCGATCACTACGAGCAAATCGCCGACAAGCTTTTGACCAATGGCTTTGCCTATCTTTGCTTCGCCACGCCGGAAGAGCTGGCCGCGATGAAAGACGAGCAACGCCAGAAAGGAAAGTCGATTCGATACGATAATCGCAGTCGCGATCTGTCTTCCGAAGCGCGCTCCAAATACGAAGAAGAGGGGCGGTTGCCGTCATTCCGTTTTCGCATAGACGAACCACAAGACATCCGTTGGGACGATGAGATCAAAGGACCAATCACGGTCAATACCAGCGATCTCGGCGGAGATATGGTGATCATCAAATCCAACGGCGTCGCCACGTACAATTTCGCAGTCGTGGTGGATGACATCGACATGCAGATGACACATGTTCTGCGTGGAGAAGATCACATTCACAACACGGCAAAGCAGCTACTATTGTTCGAAGCGCTGAATTGCAAGCCGCCTCATTATGGACACACCGGTCTGATCTTCGACTCCAACGATCGTAAATTGTCGAAGCGGGAGCACGGCGAACTGGTGCACATCGACTTTTATCGAGCCGAAGGTTATATGCCGGAGGCGATCGTCAACTACTTGATCAGGACGAGCTGGACTCCACCTAACGACTGGACTTCGGCAGCTGGAACAGATGAAATATTTTCTCTCAGCGAAGCGGAGCAGATTTTCGATATAAAGCGTGTGAGCAAGACTCACGCCCGCTTCGACATGGACAAACTCAACTGGTATAACGCCCACTATCTCCGCTCACTACCGCTATCGACAGTGACTGAGAGAGCACGCCCGTACCTCACCGATTTCGATCTGACCGAATGCAGCAACGCCGAGCTAGAAAAGCTGGTCGGTGCCGTGCGCGAGGGTCTGACCAAACTATGCGAGATCAAGACAGCCGTCCGATTCTTCTTCGGCAATCTCGTAGACGTGCCCTCGGATGTTCGGGAATCGGTGCTCTCTTCCGAAGATGCCCGGAGGGTGCTCGGCGAAACACTTTCCAGCCTTTCAAAAATGCCATTCGAAGATCCAAAAGGCGTCAAGCATGTCGTCGACACACTCGGGAAAGAGCTTGGTATCAAGGGCAAAAACCTCTACTGGCCGTTGCGTGCCGCACTCTCAGGAAGCACTCAGGGACCCGATCTGGGCTCGATGATGTCGGTCCTCGGTCCTAGCAAGGTACAGGCTCGCCTCAAAGCAGCCTTGAGCAACGGGAATGGGGGGAGCCATGTGTAGGTGTTGCTGAGCGCGAATCAGTACCAACGCACTCGCGAGTGCCACTACATGCGGTGACGCACATGACGACAATTCAAGTTTACAACACATTATCAGGGAAGAAAGAGCCTTTTGAGCCTCTCAACGGCAACAAAGTGCTGATGTACGCATGCGGCCCTACGGTATACGACCTCAGCCACCTGGGACACGCGCGTATGGCTCTGGTCTGGGACGTGGTGCAACGCTACCTGCGCTTCTCGGGCTACGACGTGACTTACGTCAGGAACGTCACCGACGTCGACGACAAAATCATCAATCGCGCACGCGCAATCGGCGTGACACCAGAGCAATTGGCACGCGAGTACACCTACACATTCTGGCACGACATGCATTGCTTGAATGTTCAACCTCCCGATTTCGAGCCTAAGGCGACTGAATTCATTGAGCTGATGATCGAGTTCACCAAAGGGCTGATCGAGAAAGGTCATGCATACGTGAGCGAAAAGGACGTCTACTTCGATGTGGCATCCTTCAAAGGGTATGGAAAGCTGGGTAAGAAAAACCTGGATGATCTGCTCGTCGGAGCCCGCGAGCAGGTGCGCTCACAGGACGATCTGGCCGAGCGCAAGAAGAGCCCGGTCGATTTTGCCCTCTGGAAAGGGGCACGAGAAGGCGAACTTGGCTGGTCCAGCCCCTGGGGCGCCGGACGGCCAGGCTGGCACCTGGAGTGCTCGACCATGACCAAGCATGTCCTGGGAAAAACAATCGACATCCATGCAGGCGGCGAAGATCTGGTTTTCCCCCATCATGAAAATGAGATCGCCCAATCAGAAGCATTGCATGGTGAACCCATGGCGAAGTACTGGCTACATAACAGCTTCGTCCAGGTCAACTCGGAAAAGATGTCAAAATCGGAAGGCAACTTCTCGACGATTCAAGATCTTCTCGCCCTGTTTTCTCCGGACACAATCAGGCTTTTCGCGCTGCAAACTCATTATCGCCACCCCATAGATTTTTCTATTGAGAGTTTGAGCGCAACGCGCACCGCCATGGCTCGACTACTGAGAGCCGCCTCTTATGCGCATCCCAGCCCTTCAGGCAACGGAAGTAGCACCGATTCTGGTGTGGCAACATTCGGCGAGCGATTATTGAATCAAAACAAAGAACAGATCACCAGGGCAACAGCCGAAGCACAAGATCCCGTGAAGGACGATACGACATCTCAGTTTCGTCAGACCTTCCTGGAGGCGATGGATAA
>CAZISK010000526.1:0-6057 GCA_964541355.1 uncultured Candidatus Obscuribacterales bacterium | reverse complement strand
CCCGCAGCAAAAGCGCGGCCCGGCCTTCGACAGCCCCGACGTGGCCGACAACGAGCTCTTCGACGGGGCAAAATCGACTGCAGACGTTCCTCTTCGTTGGGCGACGCGGGGTCGCCCTCGGAATAACACCAGATAAAGATAAAACAAAATCTGATTTTGATATTTCGCTCTGCTACCAGTAAATAAACAATGTTAAGCATTTCGTTTACGGAAGCGTCGTTGTCGTGAGATTCCACCGGCGGCACCATAAGCCTTTTCTTTCGTAACAAAGTGGCTACCGATCCCGGCAACCCGCCTTGACGTATCCTTTAGGGCCGGTATGATGGCAACACATCCATACGACAGGGCGCACCGCCCGCGGAAAAGAAAAAGCTTACGAACATGTATAGCGTTGCTCTTATTCAAATCGCCATTATTAGCCTGGTACTGATTCTGTACCAGTGGTGCGGGCTGCCTGTTTAGAGCAACAACTCAAGACTTCAGACCCCGTACCTCTTTCACAAGGTGCGGGGTTTTTGGTTTAAGCGGCGAAATTGGAAAGTTGGGAAGCGGACACATGCAAAGCGATCGAATAAAGAAGGGTTTGAATAGAGCACCGGCACGAGCAATGCTCAAAGCGACCGGACTCACAGATGTAGACCTCGCCAAGCCGCTCGTCGCCGTCGCCAACACCTGGACCGAAGCCGGACCTTGCAACTTCCACTTGAGAGACCTTGCCAAGCACGTCAAAGATGGCATCCGCAAGGCTGGTGGTACACCTTTCGAATTCAATACCATCGTTGTCTCGGACGGCATCTCTATGGGCACGGAAGCGATGAAGGCTTCGCTCGTCTCGCGAGAGGTCGTCGCCGACTCGATAGAAGTCGCCGTTCGCGGCCACCTTTTCGATGCAGTCGTCGCCATCTCGGGCTGCGACAAGACCATTCCGGGAGCCATAATGGCGCTTGCCAGGCTCGATCTGCCGTCCGTCATGTTGTACGGCGGCTCGATCATGCCGGGTCACTTTCAGGGCAAAGATGTGACGATCCAGGAAGTCTTCGAAGCGGTCGGCGCATGTGCAGCCGGGATCATGTCAGAAGCGGATCTTCGTGAGTTGGAAAACCAGGCATGCCCTGGAGCCGGAGCCTGTGGTGGTCAATTCACCGCCAATACGATGTCCACGGCAGCAACTTTCATGGGCATCTCGCCGATGGGAGCCAACGAGGTGCCAGCGACGCATCCGGAGAAAGCCGCTCAAGCCGAGCTCTGCGGCAAATTGGTCATGGATCTTTTTGAGAAAAACGTTCGCCCGAGCTCATTGCTCACCAAAGCGGCTCTGGAAAACGCGATAGCATCGGTGGCAGCCACAGGCGGCAGCACCAACGCAGTCCTCCACATAATGGCGATAGCCAGAGAGTTGGGAGTCGATCTTGAACTCGCGGACTTCGATCGCGTCTCCGCCAGGACCCCGATAATCGTAGATTTCAAGCCATGGGGACGTTTTGTCGCAAGCGATCTTTTCGAAGCCGGCGGCATGAGCGTCATAGCGAAGCGCCTTAAAGATGCCCAGCTCTTGACCGATTCACCGACCGTCTCTGGAAAGACTCTTTTCCAGGAAGCCGAAGGCGCCAAAGAGACCGCCGGTCAGATGGTCGTCAAGACAACGTCTTCGCCATTATCTCCGCGCGGTGGCTTTGCTATCCTTCACGGTTCTCTTGCTCCGGAAGGTTGTGTAGTCAAGGTCGCAGGCTCCACCAAACAATATTTTTCCGGTCCGGCACGCGTCTTCGATGAGGAAGATGAAGCATTCAAGGCAGTTCAAGCCGGCAAAGTGAAAGCTGGTGATGTCGTGGTTATCCGCAACGTCGGTCCGAAAGGCGCTCCAGGCATGCCGGAGATGCTGGCCGTCACAGGCGCGATCATCGGAGCCGGCCTGGGCGGCGAAGTAGCACTCGTCACCGACGGCAGGTTTTCCGGCGCCACTCACGGATTTATGGTCGGCCACGTATCGCCCGAAGCTGCCCGCGGCGGTCCAATCGCATTCGTCCAGGACGGCGATGTCGTCACAATCGACGTAGACAAGCGCGTTCTCAATGTCGATGCCGATTTGGCTCCCCGAGCCAAGGGCTGGACAGCCAAAGAGCCGCTCTACACGTCAGGCGTATTTGCAAAGTATGCACAACTGGTTTCATCGGCCTCAGACGGAGCCGTTACCTGGCTCCCGCAGCAAAAATCCCGGGTGCCGACTGGGGTTGGATGACATAGCAAGCTTCCATTCACGAGCGTTAGAGAACAAAAACAAGGAGATGGTCATGGTAAAGGTATACAGAGAAAAGGATGTCGACACCCAGGCGCTGAAAGGCAAGAAAGTTGTAGTTGTCGGCTATGGCAGCCAGGGTCGCGCCCATGCACTCAATTTGAAAGACAGCGGTCTCAATGTCGTCGTCGGATTGAGAGAGGGTGGAAAGACCTGGCAACAAGCCACCGCCGATGGTTTCACACCGGCTCCGGTCGCTGAAGCGGTCAAAGGCGCCGATCTGGTTGCAATCCTTACGCCGGACATGGCTCAGCCTGCTCTCTACAGCAACGACGTAGCACCGAATCTCAAGAAAGGCGCATGCGTACTTTTCGCGCACGGATTCAACGTTCACTACGGCGAAATCAAACCATCACCAGATGTAGACGTTGTTCTCATCGCACCGAAGAGCCCGGGCAAATTGGTCCGTTCGCAATTCGAGGAAGGACGTGGAGTGCCCTGCCTTCTGGCTGTTCAGAACGATGCCACCGGCAGCGCGCATAAAGTCGCCCTCGCATACGCCCACGGACTGGGTGGAACCAGAGCAGCCGTACTCGAAACAACATTTGCCGAAGAGACAGAAACCGATCTGTTCGGCGAACAAGCAGTTCTATGCGGTGGCGTCACCGAGCTGATGGCAGCTGGATATGAAACGCTCGTCGAAGCGGGATATCAACCGGAAGTTGCTTACTTCGAATGCCTGCACGAACTAAAGCTGATCGTCGATCTGATCTATGAAGGCGGCTTTGCTCGCATGCATGAGTTCGTCAGCGAAACAGCCAAGTACGGCGACTTAACAAGAGGCCCGAGAGTAGTCGACGCACATGCGCGCCAGCAGATCAAAGCTATTCTTCAAGAAGTGAAGGATGGAACGTTCGCCCGCGAGTGGATCGCTGAAAACAAGAACGGCAAACCGAAATACAATCAATTGCTCGAAAAGGATCTCAATCATCCTGTCGAAGCAGTTGGCCGCGAACTCCGCAGCCATATGGCATGGCTCAAGCCGTCGTGCAGCGATGCTGCCAGCAAACAAACGTGCCAATCCACCCAGAAAGAAAAAGAACCAGCCGCAGCGCGCTGAACTCCCTCCATTTTCGAGAAGTTCAGCGTTTTTTTCGCTGAGCGCTCGAGCCCAGATTAGAGCACCGGAACCCGTTTAGGAAGAAACTCAGGAATGAAAGGCAGCGAAATTCTGATAAAAGCATTGGAGGCCGAGGGTGTCGATACCATCTTCGGTTACCCCGGTGGCGCAATCATGCCTGTTTATGATGCGCTCTACGATTCGCAGCTCAAGCATATTCTGGTACGACACGAGCAATCCGCAGCTCTTGCCGCCGACGCCTATTCGCGCGTCACAGGCAAGGTCGGAGTCTGTCTTTCTACATCGGGTCCCGGTGCCACCAATCTGGTTACCGGAATCGCCAACGCCTTCCTTGATTCAGTGCCGATGGTGGCAATCACAGGACAGGTCGGATCGGCGTTAATCGGCACGGATGCATTCCAGGAAGTCGATATATTTGGCATCTCGATGCCGGTTGTGAAGCACAGCTTTCTGGTTAGGAGAGTTGAAGATCTGGCCGATACCGTCGCGTCAGCTTTCAAAATCGCCCGGTCCGGCAGACCGGGACCGGTCTTGATCGATCTGCCCAAAGACGTGAGTATCGCCGACCTTCCCAATCCCAGGTTCGAAGGCAATCGGCTCGACGCGATGCCGCGGCCCGAAGCCAAGCAGCTCGCCATCGCCAGGTCGATGATCCAGGAAAGCCGCAAGCCTCTTGTTTATGCTGGCGGCGGAGTGCGCATCGCGGGCGCCACCGACGAGTTGAGAGCGTTCGTCGAAGCGACCGGTATACCCTGCGTCACTACATTGCACGGCATAGGAGCAATACCAGCCCAACACGAGCTTGCCATGGGCATGCTTGGAATGCACGGAACCAAGCACGCCAACATGGCTGTGCAGGAATGCGATCTGCTCATCGCCATAGGCGCCAGGTTTGACGATCGCGTTACAGGCAAACTTGCCGAGTTCGCCCCTCATGCGAAAGTCGTGCACATGGACGGCGATCCGTTTGAAGTGAGTAAACTGCGCAGCGCCGATTGCGGTATCGTTGGTGATATCAAGATATCACTCAATTTCTTGCATGTTGAACCTCAGATTGAAGAGTGGTTAGCAACATGCATGGAAAGAAAGCGTCAGTATGCATTCACCTATGACGCCCCCGGCGACACGGTGTATGCGCCTGGTTTCATCAAAGAGCTTAGCGACAGAGCGAATGGCACGACCTTCGTGACCTGCGACGTCGGTCAACACCAGATGTGGGTAGCTCAGCACTATTCGTTCAACATGCCGAATCATCACCTCACAAGCGGTGGTCTGGGCACCATGGGATTCGGGCTTCCTGCGGCCATAGGTGCTCAACTCGCCTATCCCGATGCTCGCGTCATCACCATGTCCGGAGACGGCTCTTTTATGATGAATATCCAGGAGCTCGCCACGGTGAAGCGTTATAACCTGCCTATCAAAATAGTTCTCTTCGACAACCAGGCCCTCGGTATGGTCAGACAATGGCAAGAGCTTTTCTTTGAAAAGCGCTACAGCGAAGTCGATCTTTCTGACAATCCTGACTTTGCCAAAGTTGCCGAAGCGTTTGGAATACCCGCATTCCGCGTCGAAAAACGATCGCAAGTAGGAGCCACGATTGATCGCATTCTAAATGAAGACGGTCCTCTCCTCGCACACGTCCTTATAGACCAGGCCGCCAACGTGTGGCCGTTAGTTCCCCCAGGTAAAAACAACTCTGAAATGTTGGAGGCAACCACAGTATGAAATTCACACTCGATGTCACCATGGCCAATACCGAGGGCGCTCTCGAGCGTATCCTCGGCAGACTGCGCCAGAGGAGCTTCAAACTGTGTGCTTTGAACGCCGGACTCTCGCCGAATATGGCGAGAATGGACGTGCGCGTTACTCTTGAAAGCGCAAGACCAATCGAGCTCGCCCTCAAACAGTTGGCGAAGCTTATCGACGTCGAAGGCGTCGAAATAACCAAAGCCGAAGAGCACCAGCATCATGAGACTAAGGTTAAACATGGTCATAACCACTCTCATTCGCACCATCAAGACCATCGTCAACATGCTTCTTTCGATCATCGCCAGCCGAGTTTCGACTTCAGCAAAAGCCAGATCGGTCTTTGAGTAATTTTGATAATTTGTCGGAATTAGCCGCTAAAGTCCCCGAAGAACGAGTGTCCATCACAATATCACTAAGAACAAGCAATTGAGCAGAGATAACCAACAATGAAACTGAGCAGAAACCAATCCAACAACGTCGTTCTCTACGACACTACGTTGCGCGATGGCGCCCAGAGAAAAGGAATTAGTTTTTCTCTCGAAGACAAAATCAAGATTACGAAACTGCTTGATGACTTCGGCGTTTCGTACATCGAAGGCGGTTGGCCAGGCTCAAATCCGAAAGACTTCGAATATTTCCAGCGCGTTAAAGCGATGAGATTGAAGCACGCTGTCGTGGTGGCATTCGGCAGCACGCGCAGAGCCGGCATCGCGGCGGCAGAAGATGTCAATCTCCAGCGCCTTCTCGAAGCAGATACGGACGCCGTCGCGCTGGTCGGCAAGTCATCTTCCAAACATGTGCTTAAGGTCCTTCGCACAACGCTCGATGAAAACCTCGAGATGATCAAGGACAGTATCAGGTTCTTGAAGCAGCACAACAAAGAGGTCATCTTCGACGCTGAGCATTACTTCGATGGTTTTGAAGAAGACCG
>CAZISK010000525.1:0-6068 GCA_964541355.1 uncultured Candidatus Obscuribacterales bacterium | reverse complement strand
CTGATCGGTGTGTTCATAGACCAGAATAAATGGACCGGCTTGCCACACTTCGTACCAGTATGTTCCCGAGCCATCGTTATGAACGGCCTTTGCACCCGTTATAAATGTCTTTGGATTTATGAATGTGAAAACCAGCTCTGCTAGACCTTCTTGACCGAAGTCCAGACACCAGTTGCTCAAGTCATTGTTGTTAGTCATGAAGAACGCGATCAAGTCATGCGCGGAAGTCGGTTGCGTGTATGGTGTCGCAACCAGTGCCGGCAATGTTACCGTGTCCGACTCGATGTTTTGATAAGAGATCCAGGAGGATTCGGCGAGATTGATTCCAAGCCCGCTTCGTTGAATGATGTTGGCCCAACTGGCCTGAGTCGCGAGATTGCTGACTTTGTCGAAAGAGATGAATTTACCCTGACCTGGCTCTAAATACGGTGCCAATAAACTCACTTGAAGCAGAGCTGCCATTTTTGGTTTCGTACCCAGAACCTCATAGACCGGGATGTTGGCTGGTGCGACCAGTGGCGGAGGACCGAGGGCGGCGACGCTGGTAATCAGATCGACGGTTGCTGTTTGAACTGGAAGTGAAAGATCGTTGGCATCGCTTACGACGAACTCGACGTTGGATATTCCAAGCTGAGAGGCAAGCTCCCTGGCGCAGTTAATCGCGCCCTCTGAAATGTCGAATCCAATTACTTTGGTCTCTGGAAAATGTTGGGCGTAGAAGCACGTCAAAATGCCGTTGCCGCAGCCGGCATCGACAATTGTAGTCGGCGTCTCTCTGACTGAGGAGAGGAACCAATCGAGATAAACACGATAGAGATCGCGTCTGAGCGATGCGAAGTCTATGCTTATTTTTACATTCTGGAAAATCTCGGCATAGAAAGTCGCTTCATTGCCTTTCTCGAGCTGCATGTAGGCTCGCTCCAGGTCGCATATCTGATTGCGAGCGTAGCGTGAGTCGAGATATGACCAAAACTGATTGATGTTGCGGTGACTTCGCAAACCGACAGTATCTAAATATGAATCGATATCGGCGGTAAGGTTGGTCATGACACTACCTCTGGTGCAATCTAGTCAGTGTCATCTTCGCATCGCAAGAACTGCTTATCGACTTCGATTACATTTCCGTTGACGGCGTCGATCGTCACTGATTTTTTCAGTTTGCCCTGACAGATTTCAAATTCGTACTGGAGTCTGTGGTCTTCCCACTCGAGCTCTACCCGGCGGACCTTGCCGGGAACCTGCTTCAATGACAGATCTTCGGCGTCTTTCATGCTTATCTTGGCCTGCGCAACGAGGCTGATGGGCGCTGAGGACTCGGTAGCGCTTGACCGGGGAAGCTTTGGATTTGTGTCCTTGGACACCGCCACTGGTGTAATGATTACGGCAAGGGCACACACTATAAGTGCAATGGTGCTAAGTCTCATTCTGCGTCCTCAAATTGTCGATCCAAGCCGAGCCGTATCAGATCTTACTCGATGTTTCAGCTCTTAGCGAATGAGACGATAATTCGGGACGCTTGACTATCTGCCGGATGATTCTTGTTGAACGCAAATCCGCTGCAACGCTGGGGGGGTCGGATACACTGTTCGTTTCAAGCATGAAAATCTCGCTAAGACGCCGAGATGCCGATCGCTTTCCTGCCCAACATATCGTCTTGGTTGGCCTTCATCAAGTCGTGCACATGCTTTCGCATGAGTCCGGAGCTGCGCTCAAAATCTGCTGGATGTACGGGAGGAAGGACTCGGACTTTGATGTCGGACTTGAAGTTCAGGGCTTTGGCATTCTTCGGAAAAATTTCATGGGTTCCGGTTACCACGATCGGAACCACCGGCACATCGCAGTCCACTGCCAGTCGAAAAGCGCCGTCGCGGAAATTTTGAATCTCGCCGTCTTCGGACCGCGTGCCCTCAGGGAAGAGCATTATAGATGAGCCGCGCTTGAGCCATGACTTACATGTCGTCATCATTTCTTTGATGCTCTTCAGATCGCCGCGTTTGATCTTCACGTATTGATTCAAATACATGTTCCAGCCTACGCAGGGCACATCAAAGATCGATTCCTTCGAGACCCACTTGTAAGGCTTGTACAGACCGTACAGAACCCAGATATCCCAGAAGGACGAATGATTCGCGACCAAGACGTATGTCTTGGTGGGATCAATATTGTCTGCCCCTTCATAGGTAACTCTCCACCCAGGAATGGTGTGGATGTACATCATTGCCCAGAAGCCTCCCCAATAGTGAAGAAGCCTTCTATTGGGATCAAACGGCGCGGTAAAGAGACAGATGATCGCGGCAATCGAGACCATGAAAACGCCACTTATGAAAAAGTATGCGCCGAAAAGATAAGTGAGAATCTTGTCTTTCAAGCGGAATTCCCCTCAAGCGGTCAATAATATGATAGCAACCTCGTGTGTCCGCAGATCCGCCATGTAACAATGAGGCGGAACAAAGCGCCGGTTCAAAGCATCATCGACCTTACTCGCCAAAAGGTTTCTCGAATCTTGACAACTGGATGCAGGCTGTTTCCCTTAGGTGTTGAAGTGCGGTATGAACTCTGTAACGAATAAACCCGTCGTGCAGGAGCCGTGTACGAAATCAGCTTTTCGTAGTTTATTGCTCGACGGAGCATGGAACAAGGTCGATCATCTGGTTGTAGCTGCGCTTTTCATCGCGGCTTGTCTGATGTTTTTGCCTTGCCTTGGTGCTACTGGGATAGTCAACTCGAGCGACGGCTACTACACCGAAGCGGCACGTGAGATGCTTGAACGCCGCGATTTCATAACGCCGTTCTTGAATTATGAGCCGTTTTATGAAAAACCTATTTTGACCTACTGGTTGATCATCGGCTCGTACAAACTGTTTGGGGTTAACACATTTGCAGCACGCTTACCGTCAGCTTTGTGTGCCATCGCGTCAATACCGCTTCTATATACCTTGACACGTCCGTTGCTCAGGCGGCGAGCTGCTTTGCTCTCGGCGGTCGCACTTCTGACCATGCCGTTGTTGATAGTGGTTGGTCATGTGGCGATCACAGATGCGCCTTTAATGTTGTTCACGCTCTCATCATCCTTGCTCCTGATCTCGGTCGTTAACGGCGCCGGATCGCGCTTGCTATTGCCGGCATACATCGCGCTGGGTCTTGCTGTTCTCTGCAAAGGACCTGTCAGTATATTGCTTGTCGCAATCATCGTTGGCATGTACATCGTTGTCGTCGCACGAAAGGGCGATGCTGGGCAATTGCGCCTGGCCGCCTCGCAACCTACAGCAGAAGCCGAAGAGGTCACTTCCGATATCGTCGTGCCGACCGGGCTTAAGGAATCACGTGGATCAGAGGCGCATGTAGTAACCGAAAGGAGTAGCTCAAGTCCGACGGCAGGCTATGCAGGTCGGGTGTATGACGGCGTTAAACGGACTCATCCGGTATTCGGAGCACTGGTATTGCTGTTGGTATCATTGCCCTGGTACATACTGGTGCACAACGCCAGCCATGGACAGTTCACGCATCAGTTTTTTATTGAGCAAAACCTTAGCCGCGTGTCGGGTGAGCTAGGATCGCATCTCAATCCATGGTGGTTCTACATACCGTACTTTTTCGCTGGATTCTTCCCATGGTCGATATTCCTGGTGCAAATGCCAGTACTTTTTCGTCCAGGTAAGTCGTGGATGATCGCAACGAAGCGCATGAATCTGCTTTTGGCTTTTGCCTGCTCCGCTTTGTTGATCGTAGTTGGTTTTTCACTTTCCGCATCGAAGCTGCCGACCTATTTGCTGCCCTTGGCGCCTCTTGTAGCTGTGCTGGCAGGCAGTCTTATCGACACCTGGATTCGGTTAGGGCGGCGAAGATTGGTTGCCTGGACGGCACCGATTATGGTGGCCGGTGGCGGTCTTAGTTTTATATTCACGATGAGGTTCATTCACGGCGCGACGGCAATCAAGGTTCTTGTGATCGTTGTTGTCTCCCTGTTGATCGCCGGACTTACGGCTTATGGCATCCTGATTATGTGCCGGCGTTTTCGGACTGCGGTGGCTTTGCTAGCCACCGCGTGCTACATTGCCTCGGCCGTTCTTGTCCCATTAGGGCTTCTACAAATGTACAAGCGCAGCCCATTAGCGATGCATCAGCTCTTGCGACACGTCGCTTCTACCAACGAGTCGAGCGTCGCCATAGTCGCGAAGGTTAGTCCGTCTGCGGCTTTCTATGCCAAGCAGCGGGTATTCGAAGTCGACAATGAGAGGCAATGCCAGGACTTCATCACCACAACCAAATCACCTCACTACTTCCTCGTTCCGGCCAAGCATCTTGCTGATGTTATAGCCTGGCTGAACAGCTCTGCGCGTGTAGTTGACCACAAAGGTGACTGGTATCTTGTTGAAAGCCTGTTCGACAGGCTAGACCCTGTTGACTGACGGGCAGCTGTATTCGCTCGTCGATGGAGCGCCGTATGTGATACCATTGGCTGGTATCGCAAGTGGTGTCTGATAATTGTGTAGCCGTATTGCAGCTCTAGTTTCTCTAATTCTATTGCTTCTCACGCCGGCGCTGCCAGTGCCGGCTCTGGCGTTTCAATCATCATCATCATCATCATCATCATCATCATCTACTTCTTCCAGGCCTTCTTCATTAGGCTCTAACGCGACGCCCGAGGCCTCGACCTCCTTGCTTTTGAGGGGACCACTGGGCATCAATCCCACGTATACGAATCTGATCCCTGAGATCGAGCGTGGGCTGTTTATTTTGAAAAAGGGAAGTGTATTTCCCGTGACCATTCTTTCAACGATCGACAGTACAACAGCCAAGCTTGGTGATCCTGTCGAAGGTTGTTTGGTGGAAGATCTGGTTGTTGGTGAAAAAATCCTCGCGGGTAAGGGGAGTACGATCAAAGGATGGGTATCCGCTGTTCATCGTCCTCGCAATGTTCTTGAATCGAAGTTTTGTCCGACCAACTGGCTCAACTCTAACGCTGCACTTTCCATTCACTTTTGCAAAATCCAGTCGAAGTCAGGCGTCTACCAGATCGATGCTCAACCGGCTCCCGCTACACCGCTTCGCGGCGATCGTCAGGATGTCGCGCTGAGCGTTCGTCATGATGGTTGCATTACGGTTCACTGGAGTGGTATTAAATACGGTGCAGCAGGCGTGGCTATTGGTGCAGCCAGCTGGCTGACCGGTCCATACAAGCTCATAACAGGTCCGATTATTTCCGGCACTGCAGGCGCGATTCAGCCAGCCTATGCTTTCGACAAGCCGGTAGCAAATGAAGACGTCTTGACGAGAGCCAAAGGCGGCCTGGTTGGCGCAGTCAAAGGCTTACCGGGCGGTTTCATTATTACCGGTATCGCCAATCATGGCGGCGACATCGCGATCCCCTCTGGAACGGAGCTTCAGGTGACACTCTCTTCGGATTTGGTTGTGCCGGCCGTTTCCAACTGAGTGCCCGCCGCCTGTGCACAGGACAGTCCTTGATCAAAGCTATTGAATCGAAACTGTAAGACTGAAGAGATTCGTGTTCAGGAGTTGACTGTTAACAGGTCGATCACATTTTCCAGCTTCTGCTCGACTGCATGAATTTGTTCGCTGTCGTAAGACCAGCGCTCAAGAAATGCCGCATAGCTTGCGGCATTGTCGTTGGAGGTCAGTGTGTTTCCTTTTATGCGCTCCTTGACGGCGAGAAGCATGTCCACCAGCTCTTTGTGCATCTCGTCGTTGTTGAGTTTAGAAATGAGGTATTGGCTGCGATCGGCCACACGGTCCGAACCCTCGGCAAGATTCCTCTTGTCGGAGCGCTCGTAGGCGACTGCTGTAGCCGATGACATCACCAGGTTGCGGGCGAGCAGTGTGTAGGCATGGCCAGGACTGGTTCTAATTGTTTCCACAATAGGCTCAGGAATTTTGTTGTCGAATGTCCAATCACCGGTGAGCAAGGACACGAAAAAACCCCGAGCCGTAACCAAATCCTTCAACAAATCGGCGATCTGCTTTGCTGCGACGGGAGGTTGAATGCTTCCGGCTTCAATCTTTTCGATGAGCTGCTGGCTTTGTTCTATTGAATTGTGGAAGCTTCGGTC
>CAZISK010000524.1:0-6075 GCA_964541355.1 uncultured Candidatus Obscuribacterales bacterium | reverse complement strand
GAGATTATGCGACCGATGGGAGAGATATTCAAAGCGCTGGAAGAGAATGCGTTCAATGCCTTCAAGGTAAAACCAGCCGCTCGTCCTGAGGTAATTGGAGGGACAACGCAGAGTTTGCCGCCTCAGAATAGTCTGGGGACGGTGCGGGGTGAACCAGACGCTTTGGCAGCCAACCTGAAGACTCAAGTGGATACGAGTCGGATCGATTTGCATCGAGAAGATCTGCTCTTGAAGGCTGCTCGCAGCCAGACGGAACATGCCGATCCTGCTAAACTTCAAGATCTTGCCAAAAATTTGAGTGAGCTGCCGATGAGCAAATCTTTGCGGCAAGAACGAGAGGAAATAACACAATCCGATCACTATAGACAACTAAAATACGCAAAAAGCATCGCAGATGGCAAATTCCCGCCCGGTGAGTACATGGTACATGTAGACAATGGTCCGGGAGTGAAGCTGCTGGTAGGAGCAGAAACGGTTGTCGAAAAAGGAGGGATTGTAACACGCTTTGCTGGGAAGCCCGTCGAAGCAGATCACGTCGATCGAATCCTCAAGTTATTGACGGATGCTCAAATCAGACCGGATAGTCTGCGCATAATCAATGATTCAACCCGAAAATCTTCTGGGGAATTAGCCAGGTACAACAATCTCTATGACTTGAGAATCAATACTGGTGTGGCCAAACAACCATTGCACCTGATATACAATCACGAGATAGGACACCTGTTTGACTTTAGACACTTTGACTCGATGACCAGTACAAAGATCAAAGTGGAGATTATCGAAGCCTACCGGAACGCTCTCCTCCAAAAAGGTGGTGCGGCAGATGTTATTGCTGCCGGGCTTGGCAAGACTGCAACCAAAGAGTTCCGCGCTCACATCGCAAGAGAGCTGACCGACGCTAAAAACAGACATTTTTTCTCGGATAGAACGAACACTCGCGAGGACCAGCTGATGTATCGTGCCTCACAAGGAGAGGTATTCGCTGAAATGTACAAACTCTATCAGGAGAAAGTGAGAATTGAGAAATCGGAACACATTAATCCACCTACCTACGAGCAGCTGTTAAGCAACTATACGGCTGTTACCACGCCCCGACGTGCCGAGATGATGAGGAATATGGGGGAAGTATTCCGTTTGCTGGAGACACATTCTTTTGAGCCATTTCGTCTTGGAACCCACTCAGCAACTAAAGGCAAGACACCAATTGTGCGCCCACCATCCGCAGGAGAGGAGCCAATATTGGCTCAACGTCCTGTACAAGCAAGTAAGGCGCGACCGATTGCGCGATCAGTCCCTACAAACGAAGATCTGGTCGCGTACTCGATACCAGATAGTGAGACACCACATCCGGTTACACATTCGGTGCCAGATACGGTATCGCTTGCAGCTTCGGATGCGCCCTCGCCAAAATCGTCTGACAAATGGAATCCGGCTGACCAAGTCAAATTTAACGAAGGCAACTTCCTAAAGGTGCGCTCAGATGGTCGCGTCACCGAAAGACTCAGCAACGGATTAGTAGTAGAAATTAGAGTGAATCCGGAGCAGTTTAACAAAATCCAGCAACATTTCGACGCCTACATGAGTCTCCTCGCCGATGCGACCAAGCAAACCGGTGTCCACAGAGAAGCTTCAATGCGCCGCGCGCTTGATCATTTTGATGCTAATCTGTCTCCGGCGCTTCGCTCAGCGGGAATAGAAATGGGTAAATCGAATAGTCCTGCATTCACTAGAGTTTTTGAAATGGACTTGAACCGGAGCTTCCAGGTCAAACCCGGAATCATCGTTGACTTGAACACCGTAGGTGGAGTCAGTCAGTTAATGAAGAGTTACCCGAATCTTTATCGCGAAGCAGTCAAAATAAGAGAAAGTCAGTTAGACAACCAAGTGTTCGATCCGAATTCCAATCAACGCTTGCTGCCGAGTATGGAAAGGCAGCAGCTCAACCAGCGGCAACGCAATGCACTTGCAAACCTGGTATTAGGCGACCCAATCAAAAGGCAAAACATGCTGCAAAATCCCCAAGTTTTGAATAATCCGATACAGTATCGGGCCCGGATTACTACTTTTCCCATGGAAGGCATGGCGCCTGAGAGAGTCGCATTCAATAGAGCAGAGGAGGTTTCACACCTGATGTGTCAGCTCAATGGGGGACCTCTCACAGATACCGGTCAGAGGCTGCTCAACGCCTTTGATAGCGGCAAGTTCAAAATTCCAGTAGATCGCGAGACTGCTATGCTCGAACTTGATTTTACGGAGTCTCTGAAAGCCAAGGGCATCAAGCTTCCGGATTTCATTATGGATGTACCAGGTTATTTCCGGCGAGAAGCTCAACAGTATTTGAGTCATACTGATCCTCGTGGGCTACCTCGAACTGGCGATCGCGTCGACTAAATCGGAGGACACGCATCAAAGATGTCGCGATCGCATTCCAATTCCGCTGCGAGTTGTTCCGTGGCGCTGCCAGTGGTGGCTAATGGATCCGCATCGCTTACGGTGTCGGAGCTCTGTATGTATAAAACAGCAAGTGCTGCAAGTTTGATCATTTGAGTAAACCTATAAGTGTGCAGCGGCAATGTATCAAATGAATTTCAACCGCCACAGACCTAATCGATCCTGCATTCGCAGAGAAGCACATCACCGCGAGACCTACTCGAAGCATAATGCACCTCCACCGCTCCAATCATCGATGGTCGCTGGTCCTTTTCGGATTCATCTGAATGCAAAGTTTGGTAGTTTCTTTGAGGTCCTTCTGCGCCCTTGCGAGTTCGGTCGCATCTTTCAATTTTGGCAGTATTCTCAAGTATTCCTCAAGTGCCGACTTTTTAAAATAGGCTTCGTTGACGTCTTTGATTTCCTTGCTGAATTGCTCTATCGCTTTACGATAGGCAGGGGCAGCCTTTTTGAAATCGGAAGCGTTTTGATACATGCGACCCATTTGCAACCACGCGTGTCCCACAGTGCTGGAGTTCGCACCGTACTTCATGAGCAACTCAGCGTTTCGCTTGTGAAGTCTACCGGATATCTCCAGTTCTTTCCTTTGTCCGAAGTGATCGGCAGTCCATCGGACGGGTTCCAACGCCATAAATCCGGCATTCTGATAGTCCGCCATCTTTGGCAAGCCTCTCTCATAGAAACTGTCTGCTTTAGTGGCATCGCCTGTAGTATCACACAGGACCGCGAGGCGCACATATGTGTCCATCAGCTCCTTCTCGAGGGCCTCGCTTCGAGGACTGTCTTTAACGTCGCCTCGGACATTCTCAAGGAACTGTGCTGCACTGAGGAAATGGCGCTCGGCGTCGGACAAACTGTCTGTGGCGAACTCGCATTGGGCGAGCCGCTTCTCAGCAAGAGCGTATTGAGGATCCGACTTGCCCATGGTTTTTTCCAATAGAGGTATTGCCTGTAAATACATCTTCCTTGCTTCTTCGAACTGCATTGCGTCAAGACATTGGTTGGCTTGTTTCAGATATAGTTGACCCAGCTGTTGAGGTGTGCTGTCGCATTGAGACAACGTCAACAGGCGCTTCTGCCATGGTGCTGCTTCTCGAAACTGACGCGCAACTACGTACTGATCGACCAGCTCGGATATCTCCTCTACCGGCGCATGGCCGCCGACTTGACGAGATTTGGCGGCGATTACCCTCAAAAGAATGTCGGCTCCTTCTGCCCGCCCGGTATACGACCGGCTGTGCAAGAGTTTTGCAAAAGTAGTCATTAGCTCTAGCGTTTCGTCCGAGGTTCGCTCGTGCTTGCCGGCAAGTTCTCTATAACGGCAAACTAACTCATCCGAACCCGTTCGTTGTTGCCTAACACGGGAAACGGCCTCGGCCATTTTCTTATGGATTTCGGCTGCCTCATCATACTTTCCTTGAGCATCAAGACAGAGCGCGAAATTGAAAAGTGGTGGCGACCAATAATAGAGGCTAGAGCTGGCAACGTCCTTTGTCAGGTATTGTTGGAGGTCCTGTTCGCCCAGTTTATCTGCAGCGTAGCCCTTTCGAAAACAAGACAGTGCCTCCGAGTATTTGCCGGTGCCGCCATCAAGATAACAAACACCAAGACCTATCGCGCACTGGCTGTATCTGGGATAAATATAATAACAACCGGTGTTGACATCTTTGGTTTTGCCCTGCGCTTCCAGGCTTTTGATTAACCTCTCAAAGATCGGCACGGCTCTTTCGTATCGACCAGCCAGGCGGTAGGAGTCTGCGGCCAGGAACAAATCCTGTTCTGCAGCTTGTGCGCCGTACTGCTTTTCACGTAATTGCGCCATTTCTGAATAAACAGAAGCGAGTTTCGCATTGCTGCCCGTGGTCTTATACAACTCGGTCAGCTGCCTCAAGCCGTCTTCCAGATCGCGGTCACCAGATCGCGGTATCTGTTTTAAGATTGTGAAGGCTTGCTCTGCATTTGCTTCGGCAGCAGCGTAATCGCCCTTGGTTGTGGCAATCTGTGACTTCTCGAGCAACTTATTCCTCTGTTGATGCAGTTGCATCCAATCGTTGGTCGACGATTGCTGTGGTTCTAACTTTTCTTTCTCAGCAAGAATTTGTGCCTGGTCATCAGGTCTTTGCCAGCTGCTGTATAGATACTTGATCTGATCCAGAGCGCGAAGAAGGTCTTTATTCTTGTCGCCAGGATGTAGTTTTCTAATACGCAGATTTTCTTTCAGCAGCGGTTCGGCATCGGCGTATCGTCTATTCTGCTGGTACAGGTTGCCGAGCTGTGAAGCGATGTCCGCCATTTTGGTATCATCTTGCGGAAGAGCTTTGCGTGCGATCGCCAGAGCCTCTTTGTATGCGCTTTCGCATTGTTGACTCTCTTCGTGATTGAACGTCTGGGCCAGGGCAAGCAGACTCATTGAATACTCTTTGCTTTCCTCTCCGCAATGCTGTTTACAAGACTGAGACAGACGCTGGCAGATTGCATGCGCATCCGACCCCTTTTTCCATTTGTTCCGCTTTAGTAATTCGAGAACAGTGGAATTGACTCTGGTCAGTGCAGTGCAGTCGAGATTTCCCGCTAACTCGATTGCCAAATTGATATCGTGATTAGCCTTCGAAAAATTTTCTTTGGCAAACTCTAAGCACGTTGTTGCCAATAAAAGTCGAAAGTTCAATTCCTTCGTTGTCTTGCTGTCATCCTTGAGAAGAAGCGAACGTGCCTGAATAAAGTGCTTTTCGGCTTCCTCGGTTCGCTGTTCTTTTAGTTCAGTATCGCCCAGTTCGATTAAAGTCTCGACAACGTTTTGATTGTTTTTTCCAACGATTCCTTTCGCTTCTCTCAATGCGGCCTTGAGCAGTGGTAAGCGCTGGTAATCTTCCGAACGCGATCTTGTAGCGTCCATGTACTCCTGCCAGACCTTTATGTCTCCGCCGAATTTCGGTATCGCCCCAGGTGATTGCTGAGGAAACTCGCGCATTTTTTTCTGGCAAGCATTTAAGTACCAATCCGCTGATGAGTTGCCCGATTTGGCTGACAATTTATACATCTCGTTTGCCTGTGCAAATTTCTTTTCTGAAAACAGGCAATTTCCAAGATTGCAGGACGCGTAGGACATATGATTCGTATCCTCATCATCCAGATGCCAAGCCAGGCTTAGCGCTTTGCGATAATAAGGTTCGGCTTCATCGAGTTTGCGTTGATAATACAGGCAATTCGCCAGTTCGTTATTTGCCGAAGCAGCACCAATGGAGAGTGCACCATCGGTAGAAGAAGTAACTGTAAGGATTTCTTCGAGATATGGTTGTGAAAGCGAATGTTCACCTTTTCGTGCATGCAACAGCGCCGCCTCCGACAGAGTGAATAGCAAACCCTTCGATGCCTCGTCTGCCTCCAGTTTCCTAAGTATTGGTAGCGCTTCCTGGCACAGTTGCAATGCCTGTTCGTAGTTCTTCTGCTTTCTTGCGGTATAGGCAAGGTTAGCGAGCGTATAGCCCTTCTCTTTGGGTCGATCGACAGAGGCTTTTGTCAGAGCCAGTTTGTACATGCTCTCTGCTTCTTTGAAATCGAGATGATCCAGAGCCAGCTTTCCTGCCTCGAAAACGTGAGACCAAGTATCGAGCGGCAAGTACT
>CAZISK010000523.1:0-6077 GCA_964541355.1 uncultured Candidatus Obscuribacterales bacterium | reverse complement strand
GAATCCATGCGGACTGCCGATTACTATCGCCCAATCACCGACGCGCACCTTTCGTGCATCAGCGAAATGGGCGACTGGCAAATTGCTGGCGCTGATCTTGACGATGGCAAGATCGGAGTAGGCATCACGAGCTACGACCGCACCCTTATATTCGCGGTGATCGGCAAGAGTTACTCGAATCTCGGCTCCGGGTGCCACCACATGATTGTTGGTCAGTATATGACCGGATGTTGAAACAATAAGCCCGCTTCCCTGCGACTGTCCGGGATAATCTCTCGGAGTCGGTCGCGCGTTCGGGGGTGGTTGGAAAAACTTCTGGGTCGACTGAAATGGAGCTGCCACAGGCTCAGGGATTCGTCGGAATCTCGTGTCTATGTTGACGACAGCCGGACTGAGCTTGGCAACAACATCGGCGACGGCCGAATCCCTTCGGATCTTCGCATCGGCAGGTGTCAATGTATTCGAGGTATCCTCTCTAAGCCCTGTCACTACTTGGTTGTGAGGAAACAAGAAAGAGCCGCACCAGAATCCAATTGCAAAAACGTTGACACAAGCAAGAAGAAACATTGCCTTGATTTGCCTCTTTGAGCCTGTCGACTCCTCCCTCGGCGGCTCTCTTCGAGCGCTCGAATCGATTGGACTCGTAGACTCAGGCTCCACCGCAACCAAGTTCGGTTTCAAGAATCGTCCAGACAGTTTCAAAAAGCGCTCGATAGTATTGTGCTGTTCGTCCTCTTTTTTATCTTCCGAAATGCTTGCCGAACTGCTTGCCTTCTTACTGCCATCATCTTTGCCCTTGCTTCTGTCAGGCGGAGGTATCGACGGTCTGTTGCGCAGTCCCTTAATTTTCTTCTCGCCGGCAACCTCAGCCTCTTTAGCAGCTTGCTCGAGTGTCTTGGCCGGACGATAACGCTCCCATGCCGGCGGAGCATCGTCCTTCAAGAGCGCAGTACGGTCAGGCTCCATGGCGAGAATGTCTTCTTCCGACATCTCCTCACCTGAAAAATAGATCGGGACGTCGTCGTCTACGTCATTAGCCATTAAATGTTCCCTGATTAAGGCTGTGTGGCATAAATCCGCCTCTCAGAGATCATACCAATCAATGACCATGTTGAAACAGCATACATCGGCTGGCAAGAGTAATCTTCCCCATAACGGACTGAAGACGAATGACGATTAATCTGCCCCTTTTGACACCACGTATAGTGCGCCATCAGGCCGATAACTCGAGGAGGCGCTCCACTCTCTTTGGACTGAGGAGCAGCACCTCCAGCATGGCAATCGCCTCCCTTGAAAACGAGGCGACAGTCAGCCGCCGCTCCAGCGCTCGGGTGTCTTCAGCCAGTAGGGCAAGGTAATCATCATCTGAAGGATTGCCCAAATTCCGACTTAGCAACTCTAGCTTAAGCCGGATTCGAAGCAGGCAGGCAAGAATAACGACGTGATGCAAGCCGGCGACCGCGCTCAAATAGTTAAATCCAGGTCCAAAATAAAGTTTAGAGAAAATCTTGACATAGCAAAAGCGCCTGAGCAGATCAGCCGATTTCAGCGGCAACCGGCCCAGCCGCCTGTCGAGAAGCGCCTGGAAGCTGAAGCGCTTGTCGCCGTGCTCGAGTACGACGTTGTGAGGCTCGCTCATGAACTCCCTTGCCACATCCTCCGCGTCAATCTCACACATCCCGGACTTATAGACATTGTCCGGGAAGTATGTTGTTAGCAGATTTCGAATGATGACTTGATCGATAATTTTCTGGCTGATAGGGATGTTGGCGACGTTGTCCAGCTTGACAGCAGTGCTCACGCGTTTGCGAAAACGCTCGCCCTCCTCGAACAAAACCCGCTCAGCTCGGCCGCTCAAGTCATCCCGACTGAGCTTCGCCAGTACCGGGTCTTCACAGTCGAGGTACTCGCGCCAAGAGATGCTCTGTCCATCAATCAACTGGATGTCGCTCCAGTCGAGCTCCAGCAATGGAAATAATTGATTGAACAGATTAAGTTTTTCCGAAAGCAGCTCTACTTGACTCGACAGCGACCGCCCCTGGTTGAACAGTACACCGGTTGCAGCGAAGCTGACGGATGCATAGGTACCGGAAGGCGTGGTTGTGAACGTGTATGGAAACAGCCGGCACATAGCCGGTTTGAACTCAGATCCGCGCTCGTTCTCTAACTGACATCGCTTCTCTGGCGTAAGGAACTGGCACAACCCATCATCGTCTCTCTTTTCAAGTGAATGAGAAAATGCGTTTAGCTTCTCATCATCACTTCTGAGAACTCGAAAGAGCTGCTTTGAATCCAACGATTTCTCTCTGGCATATTGATCAATTCGCGAAAAATCATCGCGAGTTATCGGAACAGGCCACTCAAAGCAACAGTTGCCGCAACAGGTGCAGTCGAAATTAATCCCTTCTGGTATGAGCAGTTCAGACATCCACATAAATGTTACCAACTTCACCGCAAATAGGAGAAAATGGAGCCTCGTGAAAAGAATCCCGAAGAGTGTGAAAGCATAACAAGCTGCATGTTCGACAAGATTTCACCGAAGAATAATCGAATAGTGCAGGGCTTGGTCCTGTGCATCTTAATTGGACTGGCACTGGTTCTCTATACAGGCACACTGCAAGCCTTACCACTTTTGGATGAGCATTACATAATCGATTTTTTGAAAGCGAACGCCAGCTCGACGATGGACTTTCTGACATCGATGATTGATTGGCCCGGTCCGGAATCTTTCGATACCTGGGGGGTCTTGACAAGCAGTTGTGTTTCGCTGTTATCTCCAATGTCCAACCAATCGCTGTGGCCGATGCGCTTGTTTGCACTTATTGTCCACGTAGCCAATGCGTTCGCTTTCTTTATCGTCGCGAAAAACGCACTTGAGCCGCCGGATAACACAACCAGGGCGTGGTCCACCTGGGTAGCGGCTGCAGCATCGATACTGTTCGTCACTTATCCGCTAGTACCAGAGACGGTATCATGGCTGGGCGGGCTCGCATACGAACTAGGCTGCTTCTTCTTCCTCGTCTCCATTTATCTGTATATCAAGGGAAAACGCGAGCGCAACTGGACCACTTTAGGCGTTGCCTGGATTGCATTTCTCTTCGCAATCATGGCAGACAATTCCCTCTGGTCATCAGGTTTTATCATCGTCGCATTAGAGCTGGGGAAATCATTCATTGGCGCAGGACCGCCTGACGAAAGCAAAATGTCCAAGGTGCCCAGCGCCGACGAAGTCTTTGAGGATGCAGTAGACCGCCTTCTGGAAGAATCAAAGTCTTTGCACCCTGATGCGGTAAATCAATCCGCCGCTGATACTACAGGCGATACTGCAAAAGACAACGAGACTCAAGAGCCGGAGACTGTCAGAAAGAAACAAGATGATGACAGCCCGGCCGCACTGTTCGACACGCTGGTACCAGCGCTTCCATTCATTGTACTGGGCGTCATACTCTCTATCCGCGCCCTACCTCAATCCGGCAATCAACCGCTCCCCGGGACAATGGTGGCTGGATTTGCGGATTGGGGACGCACACTCAAGCATCTATTCCTTCCTATCAACGAAGGCATTACGAATGGCTACGCCAGGCACTATGCCTATCTCTATATCCTCTATGCAGTACCAGCGGTGGTGGCTGTCCTGGCCCTGGTTCGCAATCGACTCTTTCGTCAGAACGTGGCATTTCTAGTAGCCTGGTTGATTATGATCCTCGTCCCGCACCTCCATCAGGCCCTGGCCGATTCGACACTTAACGGCAGTCGTTTTGCATACGAAGCGCTTTTGCCGGTCTCCGGTCTGATTGCACTGCTCTTCTTCTCACCCGGATACGCGATAGCAGCGCCAATCGGAGTAAAACCTTTTGCCTGGGCAAGGATGGTACCGGTCAGAATCATCGTCACCGTAATATCCGTTGCGCTGCTCGCCTTGCTTTTGCCGGGTAATATGATGCGAACCAGTCAACAGAACGCCTACTACAAGCGCGGCGGTAAATGGCTGGATACAATCGCTTCCAGCGCAAGGAATATAGAGAAGAAAGCTCGATCCACGTTTTGTCTGATCCGGGATGTGCCCCAAGCCGTGTCGGTGCTTCCCAAGATCTCACCATTCAATGTCATCATATATGATGGCGAAAATAAAATTACCCGTGCCATCAAAGTCCCCGGTGGTCCGCTGAAAGACGCGTTGCGCCTGGCACGCGAACCATATCGCGATGTAACGGTGCACTGGAGTCGCGAACACAACAGCTTGATTAAGGTCGATCTGGGTCTCGGCGCCCCTGCTATCACGCGCCTGACCGCGCAAGACGTTCGCAACAGATTGCGCCCGGGCATGGAGTTTTTGAAAACGGTTCAGTTCGACAAGTCCACTAACTGTCTGATCCTCGACAGCAATGCCGATACCGGACCGGTTATTAACTTTGAGGTATTCGGCATGAGCCCGGTTGGTGACGACTTCGTCTATGTCGATGCCAAAATAGATACGCCTCAAGACGACGAAAACGCTCACATGGAGCTCTACTGGTTGACTGTCTGGGAGAAAGAATTTTCCAACAAGGATCGATTTACTCGCTGCCGAGTGATCGTCAACGATGGACAGTTCCACCGCTACTACCTACCGGTGCGCTCGACGGCATGGTCTACCAACGGACCGCTCACGCACCTGACCATGGGCTTTCCGGCAAGCGCCAAAGTGATTCTCAAAGAGGTGGGAACCAATTCACCGCCTGAGCGCATTGCCAGGTTGACATACGAATCTACTGAATCCGAGCCTGGTTCGACTGGATCGCGGGATGATTCTTTCGGCTCGCTGTGTCACAACTATCCCAATTTAAAAGAGCTGGGGCTTTTGTCGATGGAACGCAAGAAAGAGGAGATCAAATTCGGATATGACACGACCATGGTCCCCGAAGCGGTAGGCGCGACAGTAGAGATTGCACAATCCGACAAGTTCTTCGAGAACCCCAACGGAGACGAACTATCCAGGAATTCGCTCAAGACCGTGAAGCTCGATAGGACAAAAGGCAGTTTCAAACTAACACGCGCCGATTTCAAGACGGATGGAATTTATGCAATCCGAATATTCGCATCCGATAAAGACGGTAAACTACTATCGAATGCTTCGGATGAGTTTAACTGTCTGGTATACACCAGGATCAAGACTGGATCGTAAATAGGAAAACCTAGCAATGATAAAGATTCCCATCGATATGGATCAACTCGTTTTTAGTTTTGAAGACGAATGCCAGGACAATGTCTACTACCTCGATCTGGAGAACGGTGAGATACGCCTTGTTCACCGCAGTCTTTCCGATCTGCGCGATCTGACAGACGAAATCGAGACCGACCACGATAGATTTCTATATGTTCCAAAACCCGATCCAAAAAAACTCAAGGAAGATCTGCGTGATTTTATTGATACCGTGGATGATGACAAGACGAAGATTCTTCTTGACGTCGCTATGGATAGTCCACATGCATTGTCTGGTTTTCGAAAAATCTTGCAAGATAAAGAGGGCAGTTCCGAGAAGATCAAAGCTTTCCTGGCTGGTCGCACGAGACTGAGAGTCCGACAATGGCTGGAAGCCAACTGTATCGACATAGAGTCTCAAGAAGAATCCTAGCCAATCTTATCGGACATTATTGAAGGGCAAAAATTTGTTGTTCGAAGCGGGGAACGGTCGTTTTACTGGGGTAGAAGATACTTGGACACAGGTTAGGGCGCCTATGGCGTAGACTATAGGTAAGAGGTCAGGGCATTACCGCCAACTCTCATATTCGTATTGGTAAAGCCATATGGGATTGAAAAGCGGTAGCTAGGGCGAGCAAGAAGAATACGATGGATTCACCAAGTAAACGGTGGGAAAAATTTAGAATCACAGCCGAGCAAGCTCAACAGGAGGGCATGTTCGAATTCGCAGAAACGGCTTGGACTGCGGCTTTGGAGCAGGCCGAAGATTTCGGCGACACGGATCGACGCCTGGCCTACACGCTTGAGAAAATGGCTGAATGTCTCTGGCACCAGGGGAAACTGACAGACGCAGCCAATCATTGCAAACGCGTTTTGAAAATGTATGAGAAAGTGC
>CAZISK010000522.1:0-6089 GCA_964541355.1 uncultured Candidatus Obscuribacterales bacterium | reverse complement strand
GCTAGCACAAAAACCTTGGATGGTACCATTTCCAGGCACGACAAAGCTTGATCGGCTAGAGGAGATCATAGGGGCTGCAGCTGTAGAGCTATCACCGCATGATCTAGCAGAGATCAGCGAAGCATCATCAAGTATCACCGCCCATGGTGCCCGCTACCCAGAGCATCTGGAAAAGATGACAGGTCGCTGATTGCAACGGTCCGCAGCGAAGCCTTGCCAAGCTGATATGATCAGCCAGCTAGCTAATCGACATCTGCGCGGTGAAACACTCCGCCGCAGCCGTGGAGGGAATTAATCATGAGCACACAAGCACCTGTGGCGACGAAAGTGTCCGAGCAACAAGCCTACGAAATCGGCTGTGAGGCTTACTGGTACTTTTATCCATTGATTACGATGGACGTTACTCGGCGCCAGATGATCAATTTGCCGCCAGGTCAGAAGCCCGGCTTCGCTCCAATGAACACATATTCCCACGTACGAGCCTACCCAGATGCGGACTTCAAGGTCGTCGTACGTCCTAACTTCGATACGCTCTACAGTTGCGCCTGGTTGGATCTAACAGCCGAACCAATGATTCTTACGGTGCCTGACACTGCGGATCGCTATTATCTTCTTCCCATGCTGGACATGTGGACCGATGTCTTTGCAGTCCCAGGATGGCGGACCTCCGGCACCTGTGCGCAGAGTTTTGCAATCGTGCCGCCAGGCTGGTCAGGCTCGCTACCCCAAGAAGTAGAGCGCATAGAAGCGTCAACTCCACATGTCTGGGTTATTGGCAGAGTAAAAACCGATGGACCAGACGACTATAAGGCGGTGCACGCAATACAGGATGGCATGTCAATCACGCCACTGTCCTCCTGGGGCAAGCCGGCAAAGGCTGTAGAACCCAAGATTGATGCTTCGGTAGACATGAATACGCCACCACTCGAAGCAGTCAATGCATTGTCTCCAGAAACGTACTTCGCACGAGCAGCCGAGCTTCTCAAAACGTACAAGCCCCATGCTACCGACTGGTCCGTACTGGCGCGTTTACATCGTATCGGATTCGAGCCTGGTAAGAACTTTGATTTGACCCAAGTCGACAAAATCATAGCTGGCGAATTCTCTCGAGGAGCTCATGACGCGCTCAAAGCCATGCGAGCAAAATTGAACTCAATAGGAAAAGCCGTCGATGGTTGGGCAATGAATACAGACAGCATGGGAGTCTATGGCAACTACTATCTGAAGCGTGCGATCATCTCAATGGTGGGTCTCGGCGCCAATCAACCCGAAGACGCCATCTATCCCATGTGCTTCGCCGATGCGGATGGCGCGCCCCTCACCGGTGACAAGTCTTACGTGCTTCACTTCAATGCCGATAGCTTGCCGCCGGTCCACGCCTTCTGGTCTCTAACCATGTACGATGCCGATGGTTATCAGGTAAAAAACCCCATCAATCGCTTTGCAATCAGCTCATGGATGCCCTTGAAGAAGAATTCGGACGGCTCTCTCGACCTTTATATTCAGCACGAGAATCCTGGTGCTGAAAAGGAATCCAACTGGCTACCTGGTCCAGCTTCCGGAGTGCTAGGTGTAACAATGCGCCTGTACGCACCAGCCCCCAGCGCCCTAAACGGAGATTGGACGCCGCCGGCAATCGCCAAGCGAAAATAAAGACCGACACCGCAACGAGCCCCTATCAAGCCCCTCAAGGAACGTAACGCGACGCGCACTCTAGCGCGCGAATGAATCGACGCGTCGTCAACCGATTGCCCTCAGGAGTGCATCACTGGGTATGGAACGTATGCGGACTCCTGTCGAAGCTCATGAGTGCCTAATAGGGCCATTTCCAATTAGCAAACTCAGGCTTATCGACACCGTGTTCATGAGCGTAGCTGCGGCACTCGATCTGCAGATTCTGGAAGTGCGACTTCGCGTGGGCACCTGCTACTTGCAATGCGGGCACGCGATCGATCACGTCCATAGCAATGCTAAACCGGTCAATCTGATTGTTGATCGCTAGCTCCATCGGTGTATTGATGTTGCCCTTCTCCTTATATCCACGAACATGCAAGTTGTTATGATTCTTGCGGTTATAGGTCAATCGATGAATTAGCCAGGGATAGCCGTGGAAATTGAAGATGATTGGTTTGTTACTTGTGAACAGCATGTCAAAGTCTCTTGCGGACAGACCGTGCGGATGTTCCGTTGAACATTGGAGAGAGAGAAGGTCTACGACGTTGACAAATCTGATCTTTAAATCGGGGAAGTGCTCACGTAAGAGCACGCTAGCAGCCAACGCTTCCTTTGTCGGTATGTCGCCTGCTGAAGCTAATACCACATCCGGTTCTACTCCGCGATCCGTGCTTGCCCAATCCCAGATTCCGATTCCTTTGGTGCAATGCGCGATTGCCGCATCCATGTCCAGATATTGCAAATGCTTCTGTTTATCGCTGACTATGACATTTACATAGTTGGTGCTGCGCAAGCAATGATCCGCCACCGACAGCAGTGTATTCGCATCTGGTGGCATATAGATCCGAACAACGCTCGGACTCTTGTTAACTACAAGATCCAGAAAACCTGGATCTTGATGTGTAAATCCGTTGTGATCTTGCCTCCATACAGTTGAAGTGATCAAGAGATTGAGCGATCCGATGTCCGCTCTCCATCCAAGTTTGCCGCAATGGCTCAACCATTTTGCATGCTGGTTGAACATCGAGTCGATCACATGAACAAAGGCTTCGTATGTAGAGAAAAAGCCGTGCCTACCGGTCAACAAGTAACCCTCGAGCCAACCTTCCAGTGTATGTTCGCTCAGAATCTCCATCACTCGTCCGTCGACAGCCAGATTAGAACCGTCCGCGTCCTCCGGCAGACTATTCATAAGCCAGAGCTTCTTAGTGACATCGTAGATATCATCGAGCTTATTCGATGTTGTCTCGTCAGGACCAAATACGCGAAAATTTGTTGGATTTACCTTGGCGATATCGCGCAGTAGTTTTCCGAGAGGACGAGTATTCTCAAATTCTACGCTGCCCGGCTTCTCCACGGGCACCGCAAAATGACGATAGTCAGGCATTCGAAGCGAGCGATGCAACTTGCCACCATTGGCATGGGGATTGGCGCTCATTCGCCTCATTCCCTCGGGAGCCAACTTCCGAAGCTCGGCTTTCAATTTTCCGGATTCGTCGAATAGACTTTCCGGCTTATAGCTTCTCAACCAGGACTCGAGTTCGTTAAGATGCTCTGGCTTTTCCGCCAAACCCGCTAGAGGCACCTGGTGAGCACGCCATGTTCCTTCAACTTTATGGCCATCAACTTCCTGTGGTCCAGTCCAGCCTTTTGGCGTGCGAAGTATGATCATGGGCCAACGCACACGCTTAACTTGCTTAGATTGGCGTGCTTCTTGCTGAATGGATTTGATTTCACCTATGCACTTATCAAGCGTGGCAGCCATTGCCTGGTGCATTGTGTCTGGATCGCTGCCTTCCACAAAGTATGGAACATAGCCGTAACCGATAAACAGCTTTTCCAGCTCGTCATGGTCAATACGGGCAAGGATCGTCGGATTGTTGATCTTGTAACCGTTGAGGTTCAGTATCGGAAGAACTGCACCGTCTCTTATCGGATTTACGAATCTGCTCGAATGCCAGGAAGCAGCAAGCGGACCCGTCTCCGCTTCACCGTCACCAACGACCACGGCTACGATTAAATCAGGATTGTCAAACGCGGCACCATAAGCATGCGACACTGAATAACCAAGCTCTCCGCCTTCGTGAATAGATCCGGGCGTCTCAGGCGTACAATGGCTTCCGATGCCGCCTGGGAAAGAAAAGTCCTTAAAGAAGTTGGACATTCCTTGTTCATCTTCGCTCTTATTGGGATAAACCTGTGAGTATGTTCCTTCGAGATAAACAGGAGCGAGGACACCGGGTGCACCGTGACCTGGACCGGCCAGGAAAATCATGTCGAGGTCCTGTGCCTTGATCAGTCTATTGAGGTGAACATAGACGAAACTCAGAGCTGGACTGGCGCCCCAGTGTCCGAGCAGTCGTTTTTTTGTGTGCTCAAGTTTCAATGGTTGTCTTAGCAAAGGATTCGAACGCAAATAAATCATTCCAGCAGCCAGATAACAGCAAGCTTGCCAGTAGGCGTGGGTTGTCTTTACATCCTCGGCGGACAGCGGACTGCCGGCAACAGTAGATCGAGCCTTACCAAAAGCGGTAATTGAATCCTGTTCGGACTCCCGAGTCACAATAGTGTGTGCCATAGGACAACTCTCCCACAAGGTTATATACAAATGCGTATACTAACACCCCCCAACTGCGAATATGCTCTTAATGTCCGTGAAAATAATTTCGCGCAGGATTACAAGGGACCGCGCCACCTGCTGTTCAACGACTATCCTGCCAGCTGTCAAAATACGATATTGTTCTCAGATACTGGTAACCAATGAATGGGACAAGATGCGACAGCCTCAAGAACGCACTATCTCAGAAGATGATCTAGACTTTCTCGAGATGTTCGAGCAATGCTCCCTGGGCAAACAATGCTGGACCCATGAGGCTCACATCAGAATGGCGTGGCTGCAGATGGAGCGGAGCTCATCATTCGATGAAGCGCTAGAACGAATTAGAAAGGGAATTATGACGTTTAACAGCTCCGTCCAGAGCGTCGGTTATCACGAAACGATAACGATTGCCTTTGCCCGTTTGATTCACTCGATGCGCCAGGAGCGCACAACTCAAGGCGACTGGCGTGATTTCTTGAAGCACCATGCAGATCTGTTGTCAAAAGACTGCCTGCTAGAGTATTACACCGCCGATGTCTTAGCATCTGACGAAGCACGGCAGCGATTTGTCGAACCCAATCGGAAACAACTGCCGGATTTCTCTCTGGAATAGTGAAGATGTCACTGGCGGTCTGAGGTTTCGCCTCACGAAGTCGGTGTCGAAATCACGGAAGACACACGTTTCGGCGGTCAAAGATCGCTTGTACAACGCGCGAATTCTTGATTCGATAGGACCGAGGCGCAATTATATGAAGAACATGCTGCACCTGGTAACAGGAGCGACAACGGCTATAGCATTCGTGCTGGGATTACTCGTACCATACAACCGGAGGAAGCGAAACCTTGCCAAGCAAGCCGCTTTAGAGTGGTTTGCACTCGCATCGGTACCGATTCTCAGTTATCTGGTGGGTGCATGGTTAATCGACTCCGTAAGATACGCCAACGGTGGTGGGATTTTTTATTGATAATCTTCACTATTATCACTGTCCAAACGACCCGAGTTTGAACGCTTTCAAAGTCTCCTTCGGCATCGAGCTAAAGACCAGATCGCTGAACAGGTCTTTGCTCATGCTCCGTTCAGCAGCAAGCTTCAGACATTCGTCCCTTGTCGAATTATCTGATAGCTTCTCCGCAACAAATGCACGAACGAGAAATGCGTTTCCTTCCATTACTTCCTTCATCTCCGAAGTCTTCTTCAACAGTCGCTCTACAGATTCGAAATCCCGACGAGCAAGTTTAGTTTGACCAATCGTCTCGTATGTCAGAGCACGACGAGTGAGCTTAACGGATCGCTCGAGGTCTGCAGCCAATCGCCCTTCCGTATCGAGAGCCGAAGTGAAGTCATCAATTGCTTTATGGTAGTTCTGTAAACCAATGTACGACAGGCCCCTTCCACCGAGCGCTTCGCCCATTTCGTAGCCCTTGGCTTTGATGAGCTTTTCATATTGACCCAGTGCCTCATCGTATCTCCCCAAAGAAAGCAATGTCTGACCACGCGCAATTTGGAGCCACTCCGCCCCCTCGTCGTTCTTAACGCCATCCAACTCAGCAAGAGCCTTGGTACCCAGACCCAGACGACGCTCCAGATTCGTCAGTTCTACTAACGAGTACCCCTCTGACGAACTTGGCTTCGTCTGCTTCAAGACTTCTATGGCTCTCTTAGAGTCTCCTCTCCGCACCAGCTCGGAGGCATACAACGCTCCGGCGCTGACATTGCCACGATCCAGGCTCGCTGCGGCATTCAAAAAGGTTGCCGCCAATCCAGAGCCAACATTGTCCGACAGTACACCGATCTTTTCGAAGGTACGGCTAGACA
>CAZISK010000521.1:0-6098 GCA_964541355.1 uncultured Candidatus Obscuribacterales bacterium | reverse complement strand
TAGGTTTGGATATGTCGCTGACCTACAGACAGTTTCACATTAAGGATGGCGCACTTCGCCAGAACAGTTTGACAAACCTCCCAAGTAACGGCGGCAGGCTGCATCTCCAGATCGACGTCAAGCCGTCCGGTGACGGTGGCTGGGTGGTAGGCTCGAATGTCGGCAGACGTGCCCGTGGGCAATAGTCGAGAAGAGGATTCGCATCATACTATTGTACGTAGGGTATCAGCAATGCTGATTGCATCCTACGCGCCTGCGAATGCAATCAACGATCAAAAGCGACCGTCAAGTTTGAAGATTTTCATTGAGCCGTCGGTTCTACTTCACTGAAACTGTTCAAGACAACGATGTATCCAGAGGTAACATCGGGCTGCCGGCGTGTCAGTGACCGAGGCTTGGTCTCAACTAAACTCCGCTCCTTGGGCCTGCACCAGGAGCGGTGCCGTGGGGGCTTGAGCAGGCGAGATGTAGAACTGCTTACACTGATTTCTACAAACTCAAAACTAACGCCATCGACTTCGAGTCCATATTGAGCGCGAGGGCCTGTTAGCAGGAAGCGGATACTCGAACTTTCGAATTTGACCAGGGGCCTCATTGATCTTAATTATCCGATCCTCATTGTGGTGATATCCCTGCTCGTCATCGACTTCCTCCAAGTCGATCTTAAGGTCTGGGAGCCAATCAGACTTAAGCGTTTCAAAACGAGGAAACGGCTTTAGTAAGTCATCATTTGAAAGCCCACAATAAAAATCTTGAATATCAAGCGAAGGAGCGTCGGCTCCACCTTTCATGAGTTCATTCTCTTTTGGTTTTTCAATCGTCATGCTTGTCGCCCCCTAAAAACTTAGCCAGCAACCACAATCTCATGGTTGTCGAATCGTAGTGCTTGCCACTTCTGAATCTCAGTCGCAGTCACAATCCCTTAGTTGTTAAATCGTCATGCTTGCCACCTCCATCTCAGTCACAATCACAGTCACAATCTCTTGGTTGTAGAAGCGTTATGCTTACCATCCTGTTCTCAGTGAGCAATCACAGATTGTGTAACTACCGCTCCTTCCGAACACCTGCCCGCAACGGTACCACCGGAAAATCAAAATTTGATCAAATCCCAGACCAAGTATTCAAGTTTTTAAAGTAGAACCTAAATACGATAAAGGTAAGAGTGCAACTCAGAGCGCTCATGCACGATCAGTCCGCATTCCTGAGCTGAAGTCCCTATGTCTGCCCGAGCTTAAAAGGGGAATCGCCAATCGTAGCCGAACTCGATGGAAACATCGATTGGTAACAATCGCGAGAAGCTACTTATCCTTTTCCGACTATTCTCCGACGATCGGAAGTCTGATCACAAACTTGCTGCCCTTTCCTTCGGAACTCTCCACGAAAATTCGGCCATTGTGGAGCTCCACTATCTCCTTGCAGATTGCCAGGCCTAACCCGGTTCCGGATACGGTCGAGTCGACCTGTTTGAATCGGTCGAAAATAGCTTCCACCATGCTGCCTGGAATACCGGGTCCATGGTCCGTTACGGAGATCTCATACGTGTCTGTTGATGCTTCTGCTTTGACTATTATCTCGCCATTGACAGGTGAGAATTTGATCGCGTTAGACAGTATGTTGACTAAAACTTGGATCATTCGATTGCCATCAACTACTAAATGATCTTCAGACTCCGGCATGGTAATTGAGATGTTCTTGCTCTCTGCCTGCGCTCGGACAGCGCTCAGGGAATTTTCGAGAATATGAGCAACAGGTACCATTTCGGGATGAACATCCATTTGCCCCGATTCCAGCTTTTCTACATCTAGCAGATCATTGATGAGATTTACAAGCCTGTCGAGAATCATTTCAATACGGTTCAAATCCCTTATGCCCTTCTCAGGTAATGTATCCTTGTAGTTTCTCAAATGCATCTCCACCGTCAAACGCAAGGACGTCAACGGTGAGCGCAAATCATGAGCAATCATCGCGGTGAATTCTCTCCTCTGACGAGCAGACTCTTCAATGGATTCTGCCATGTCGTGAAAGACTTTGTCGATCCGCGCAATCTCATCGGCTCCTGATAAAGGTGCCAAAAGTTCGCGCCCCGAACTGAATCTGGTGGCGTTGTCGACCAACACCCCGTGCCTGCGCGCAGTGCCACGGTTGAAGATTGCCACCAGTAGCAGTGACATGCCAACATTGATGCACATCGCGGTGATCAGAAAAGCTCGTAACCTGTCACGCTCACGCGTATGTATCTCGGGATTGTTTTCCTCGAGCAATCGATACTCTTCCGTAATCGAATCCAATTTCCTTTGAATGCGACGCCCGAGCGCTCGCAAGTTGACCAAATTATGAATAGTGGATGCGGTATCGTTAATCTCCGTCGCTCTCCGTGCCTCATCAAAGTAAAGAAAGGAACGATCAATGATCTTCGCTACTTCGTCTACATTGAGAGTAACAGTTTTGTCCTGTTTGGACAGATTCCTCAGAGCAGTCAACTCGGTTTCAATCTTACTTCTTGCCAGTCGAAACTGCTCCAAGTTCAGACTTTCGTCACCTTTTAAATGGGCATCAGCTATGAGCTTGACCAGCGATCCAGTTAGCATGGTGAAATGGTAGTTTAGACCCTTCGCGTATTCCACGCGTTTCAACTCGCCCTCCGCCTGGTTTAAAGCGACCAGCAAAATCGTCAAAATACTCAGCTGGATTAGCAATGGCAGAATGACGAGAACGTAGCCTTTATGTGATAGCTTTAGTGTCATCTCACTCGTCGCGAAACTAATAGATTTCTCTCCGCCAGTCCAGACAGAATCGTGATTGCCCTTTATATGAAACTAAATCGGAGCTGAACCGGTTAGTTGTATTTTGCCAAATATTGAACAGTATCATACAGTCGAAGCACAAACAACTTCAATCCTCCTGTCAGCCGGTCGGCGATAAGCAATAAATGTTTGACACAGAAGTGTGGTGGGTAGATGTGTATGTGGCAAACCATGGCGGTCTCGTGCTGCATCACTTGCACCGGTACTGAAAACTCCAGAATCTACCGGCACGAACTCGAAAAGCGCCAATAAAGTCCAGATCTACTTGCAGTCAGAAGTTTATTTAGATGGCAAAAATTCTGCTAGTTGATGATGATAAACAGCTGGCGGCGAACGTCAAGGAATGGCTCGAAACAGAAAACCATCGAGTGGAAGTAGTGCACGATGGGCTTGAGGCGATATCATTTTTCAAATCGTATAGCTTTGATCTGATTGTTCTTGACTGGAACATGCCGAAGATAAGCGGGCTCGAGGTTATTGAAACCCTGAGAAATAGCGGTAATTCGACACCCGTGTTAATGCTTACGGCTCGTGACGAGCTGGACGATAAGGAGCTGGGACTGAACCGCGGAGCCGATGATTACCTTACAAAACCGTTTCATCACCGCGAGCTCAATGCTCGTGTGAAGGCGCTTCTAAGGCGATCAAGCAATCAGATGAGCAATGAGTTAACGCTATCGGGCTTGAGCGTTGATCCTTACGCATATAAAGTGACTTTCGGAAATGAAAACGTCAGCTTACTTCCGAAAGAGTTTGCGCTACTCGAATTTTTCCTGCGCAATCCGGAGAGGATTTTTAACTGCGATGAGTTGTTGGATAAAGTTTGGCCTTCCGATTCGGAGGCATCACCGAATACAGTGCGTTCCTATGTTTACACTTTAAAGAAAAAACTGGCAGGAGCCGGCTTCAAGCTTCCACTGAAGAGCATTTACGGCGTTGGCTATAAGCTACAAGCAAATTTGCTGGATGATATCGAATGACAATGACAGTAACGTCCGGTTACACGAAGCAAGGCAGGTCGGATGAATAAGGCTGGACTGATTATGGTGATACTGTTAATCGTGTCGGCGTTTTCAGCGGCATTCTTGTACCTGCAACCATTGTCCAATATCAGCGGAAAGCAAAGACTTCTAAAAGCTAATGAAAACAAAGAGTGGCTTAGTTCTCGAAAACGAGGACGCGAGGCGGAGAGGAACGGACGATTAGATGAAGCGCTCAAGATTCATGAGCAAGCAATGCAATTAGTCACAAAGAAAAAAGATGCCCTGAATCGAGCCGAGACGTTGAGAGACATCGCCGAGATTCACTATAAAACCGGAAACCTGCTTCTCGCCGAAAGCGAGTTTAAAGACTGTCTTTTGATCCTAAAGAAAACACAAAACCGACGCAGTCAGATGCTTGATCCTTTGCTGGATCGGCTGGCAACAATTCATACAACTCAAGGCAAGCACGAACTAGCGGAACCCTATCTAAAGGAGCTCCTCGACGTCCGGCGGAAGGCTCTTCCTCTAGACGGCAACGAGCTGATGCCGGTTTACGCTCGGTATATCAGCTGCCTCGAGTATCAGGGTAAGCAAGGAAAGTCTACTCTGGTGTGCCGAACGCTACTTGCCGATGGCGAACCCTGGACTTCGAACCGCACTCTCATAAAACGGTTGACCGAGCTAGCCATGACCCTATCCCAGAACAACCAGTATTCGCCGGTCATACGGCTGGTCCGACCTGTCTATTGGAAAGTATCCGATAGCATCACCGACACCAATTCCCGGGCAGTGTATGTGTTGCTTGATACACTTGTTGCCGCGCTCCGCTATCAAGGGATGGTATCGGAAGCCCGGCAGCTGTTGCGGCATGACATCAAGGCTCGTGAGTCTCAGCTTGGCGCAAGCGATCCCTGGATCGCCAAAGATCAGGAGCTACTCGGCAAGATTTAGAACTCCAACTTTGATTCTCGTTTGATATTTACGCTCTAGGATTTCCGCGTAGGGAGATGTGTTTCATCGGCGTGGAACTGTGGAGATGTGGGAATGGCACTAGAGGCTCACGAAGATCAGCAGAAGATACTCAATGAGAGATCAGACAAAACATCTGCATTTAGTTCAGAGTCGTTGACCCTCGAGGGGTCATCGTTTCGAAATTCTGCTAGTTGTGGTTTCAAAGACGACTTCACAAATGAAAAAACGGCAACCGGTGATGAATCTTCACGGGCAGTACAAAGCATTCTCGACGACTTCGAAATCGTGGCACAAGAGACCAATAACTTGTCTGAGACGTCCTTAGTCGCGTACGGTTCCTTATTCGAAGGCAGCATTCAGAACGAGAATTCCAAGGACGGATCGATAAGAATGGTGGCAAGGGATGGTTCATCCATATCAACCGGGACAGATGGACAAATTTTCGAGACTGTCGACAAGCACAAGATAAAAACCCTGTATGGACACGACAAAAACGGCGAACTAAATCGCGTGGAGTACCATAATGGCTCGATCTGGCAGACCGAGGATGGCCAACTCTGGGTGCAAGTCCAACGAGCTAAAAACCTTAGAGCACCGGGCGAGACTGAAGCGCCTTATCCAAGAGAAGGATTCTTGGGGACAATAAATGTAGACCGAGCGGGAACTCACTCCTGGAATTCGCGTGACGGAGCTCAGAACTTTGTCGGCAAATTGGATGGCACTTCCAAACTCGTCAAAGAAGGTCAACTAAAGAAAACAACCGGGTCCGATGGCAGCGAATGTACATTCGAATATGATGAAGTCGGTAAGCCGCGCGAATATACAGTAACGGACAAATCAGGAGCTGCTGTCACCTATGACCACCAAGGAAGAGTAACACGCACCGTTGATATCCTCGGACAGGTCAGTACTTTCTCTTACTTCGAAAGCGGAGAGCTGAAAGACCAACTGAAGTTGGTCAACTTTCGAGGGATCGACTGGTCGACCGAAGACGGCGAAACCTGGACATCGAGCGGCGCATTGACCGTAAAGGAAAAAGCCTGGGTCTCATTGAAAGGCGAATACTGCTACATGCGAGCTGGAACTATCTGGAAACACCAGCTCGACACCAACGTAAAAATGCTCAACAGTGACGGTTCGCATGTTGTGCAGGATAAGTCCCAAAATACTATTCAAACAAAGGATATAAATGAAAATATAACCGACTTCGGATTCAATTCAAAAAATGAGCTCACTCAATTCACCACAGATAATAAGACCTGGACCAGAGGTAGATTCGATGGAGAAAACCACCTCTGGACGTGCAATTCGACGGGAGAAGCTAGGTGGTATCACAACG
>CAZISK010000520.1:0-6099 GCA_964541355.1 uncultured Candidatus Obscuribacterales bacterium | reverse complement strand
GAATGCGATCGACCGTCCCTACCTTGAAATTGGGTTGTCGGAATCGCTGCTCAATCAAGGGCGTTTTCAAGAAGCGGCAAAAGAGTATAAAAGAGCTCAATCACTGGTAGAAAACCGCGGAAAAACCGATGAGCTCTCAGCCAGACTCTACGATGGCTTGTCTTGGTTGAACCATGGACAGGGTAAATTCGACGATGCCATCACGTATGCGCAAAAGGCGCTCGACATCCGCAAGTCCGCATCAGATGCAAGCCTGCTCCTTATGGTGACGAGTCTCACACACCTGGGTCAACTTCTGGAGCTACAGGGTCAGCTCGGTCAGGCCGGTCAGTACTACTTGGAAGCGTTGCGTTTTCAGGATACACATGTTGGACGCAATACCTTATTGGCAGCAGATCTATTGGAGAACTTAGGTTCGATCTCACGACGCATGGGCGATCCGGCCAGGGCTAATGAGTACTTCCAACAGGCGTTGCAGATCAAACTGGCGACTTCCGCGCCTTCCGCGCCATATACACCGCACCCCTACTGGCAAACCGTCACCTTCCCATTTCTTAACGGGTCTCCCAATTGCACCAAGCGCTTCGACAAGGGCAGCCAGCAGGAGTTCATCACCGCCAATGGTATCACTGTCGCTACAGCCCTGCAGCCGGTAGAGGCAAGCAAAAGCATTAGAGTAAACATCTACGTCCGTAACGATGGTGATAAGGAGATTCAATTTCTCCCTTCGCCGCCATCGCTCACGATCACACAGCCCAAAATCTCGATTGCACCTCAGGTGGATCCGACAAAACTAGCCGAGACTGTTCAGAAGAAGGGCGACAGAAAAGCGGCATGGATACGATTCTGGGGCTCGCAGGCCACTCAGACGATGACCAGCACATGCATCGGCAATCCGGGATTCTTCGGTTATCCACCGGTCTACGGAGCTTACAGCTACGGCGGCGGGTCGATGAATCAGTGGTACAACCGGTCGGGCAATATGACTATCATGAACACATCTGTTCCCGATTACGCCGCTCAAGCAAGAGCGTTGCAGCGAGCAGCCGAGGTGTCGTCTCAAGCCCACGAAAGAGCTGGTACTATCGCTGCCTCTGGGCTTGGCCCGACCACCATAGCACCGGGTGCCACCATCAACGGTGCACTGTACTTTGACGCACCGAAAATAGCCGAAGGCACCGTACGGATTCCTGTCGGCAACGCCGTATTCGAATACATGTTCCCCCCACACTGACCGCCGGTCGAATTGGAGCAACGCCATGCCAAAGCTTTCTTCACCGCTGACGAGAACACTCAACAAAAAAATCGCTCCACTGTTGGCATTGTCTCTAATCGTATCGGCTCTAGCAGCCGGCGAGGTCGCAGCCGACACGGAAAAAGGCAAGAACGATAAGCCGCTCATCGGAATCAATGTCGATGTCCAGCCCGGCAACCCGAAACAGTACAGGATCGTCCCGTCCTACGTCGATGCAATCAAACGCTCCGGTGGAATACCAATCTTGATTCCACCGATTGCCTCAGAGGATCTTCCAGCCCTTATCAACCAGCTAGACGGCGTGCTGATGATCGGGGGCAACGACTATCCACCGGCTCTGTACAAGCAAGATCCGCATGAGACCAGCGTGCCGATGGACCCTGAACGAGCCGAGTTCGACATCGCTCTTGTCAAAGAGGTGCTGCGCAACGGCCATACTCCATTTCTAGGTATCTGCGCAGGCTGCCAGGCATTGAACATCGGCTCCGGCGGCACCCTCATCCAGGACATTCCTTCGCACTTCAAAGATTCGAAGGTGAAGCATGCCAGCCCTGATGGCTGGCAGAACGGTTTTAACAAGCACATCGTCAAATCGGTAGAAGGAAGCACCATGTCGAAAATCATCGACAAAGAGTTAATGGTGGTAACTTCTCATCACCAGTGCGTCGATAGAGTCGGTGAAGGCTTCAAAGTAGCGGCACGCACCGCTGATGGTGTCCTCGAGTCAATCGAATCCAAGGACGGTCGCTTTATCGTCGGCGTACAATGGCACCCTGAAAGGGATTTCGAGGTTAGCCAGCCGCTATTCGCGGAGTTCATCAAGAAGAGTAGAGCGGCCCGTCAAGAACGCCTTTCGGCGACACCGCCGGAAAAGAGGCTATCGGAAAAGGGCTGTGACTTTCAACCGAACCGTTGATACTGAACGACAATTTGTACCAACAGAACTGCGGCAAATCCGGAATTGCTGCGGGTTCCAACCAGGTGCAATTGTCTATCTCCCAAGAGAAATGCGATTTTTGGTTTAATCCCAGAAGCGCCACACATCTAGCGAATATCGAGAGCTGCCGACTGCAAGCGCATCACCTCTATTGGACCAGGCGAAGGTGCGCACTCCGATATCTCGATATCGGCCCCAGAGAGAGTCTTTATATGCCGACTGTTTGACACCGGTATTAGTATCATAAATGATGATCCCTTCCTGTGAATCGAAGACAGCAAGCTGCCTGTCGTCAGGCGACCAGGAAATACAGTCAGTCAAATGCTCCTGCGATCTGACCAGCACCCTGGTTCGTTGATTAGCAAGATCCAGAACGATCAACTTGTTATCGTGCGTCCAGGCCAGGCGCTTTTCATCGTTGGACCAGTACAGCCGGCAGGTCTTGAGAAAAGGCAAGTCGTCCCCCTGATACTGGGCCGTCAAGGTCTGGTCTTTGACATTCCAGACATTTAAATTGGGGCGAGCGATTTGCAGTGATTTGTTGAAATTCCAGAAGAGGTTGGACAGCACATCAACAGCTGGATAGAACACAGCGGCAAAGAACTGACCAGATCTCGAGAATGAAGGACTTCGAACTTGACCGGGGCAGGGATTGGGCCGAAGAGTCAGGAGCTCGCAGTGCTCGTCGAAATCCCATGTGTATGCTCCAACCGGTGTTCCGATTGCAATTACTCCGGCATCCAGCCATTTCAGAGAGATGACGCCTCGCTCCAGTGTGCCGCTGTGGACATCCAGGTAACGAAGCTGTTCCTCCTGGTTGCCTATGGTCGGAAGCCTGGCTAATACCTGATCCTTGCCCAATGCAGACAAAGACTCCTTAGAACTCCGTGGGTTAACAACAATTGAATGCGTGAGCAGCTCTTCGCCGGTCCGCGCATCTACGACGTGCACCTTTAGATTGCGACCAAGCGCTATTTTGTCACCATTCTTAGACCAGGCTGCGATGAAGTCCGATGCAGGACCGTTGCGGTCGGGCGAATCGTCTTCCTCTATTATCAAATCCCTTTCAATCTGTCTGGTCTTTGCGATGATTACCCGAGGAGGCTCGTCTCCATAACAGGCAACGATTCGAGTGTCATCGGGAGACCACGAAATTTGACTCAGAAAACTCCCTTTTTTGTGCAACGCAGCTGCACTCTCGGGCATTGTTACCACCTGGTCGAAATGTAATACAATCGAATACTTCCAAGCTTTTAATTACCACATTCAGGCGATTTCCAATCGACAAACACTGAGATTTTCATTGTCAAAAACTAGAGATGGTGCGTGTTGAAAAACTGCCAGATAACTGAGTTGGCGTCCATCTCCTGACTCGTCTTTCCGACGACAGCAACAGGAAGATACTGCCAGCCACGCGGCCACGTGTGACCCCCGCCCTCGATCTCGTATACTGAGACCTGGCTTCTGGAGCCTGGTTGACCATAATCTCTGAACATTACCTTTGTGCCGTCCTCTGGTATCGTATCTAACACCTCTTCCTGTCTCTTGTTCTTAGCAATGCCGTTGTTGCTAAGCCAGAAGTCTACGGCTCGCTCTGCAGGTATTGCCGTTCCGCGCGACTTCCACAACACCTTACCGCCTATCTTTCCACCGCTGAAGGGTACGAGCGGATCCTCAACACCGAGTATGTACATGATTGGCACCGGCTTGTGGGTCATCATTCCCTCATGCAAATCGGATAGTGTCGCAGCCACTGAAGCAACAGCGGCAATTTTGTCGGGAAGCTTGAGAGCCAGATACTGAGAGAAAAAACCTCCATTCGAGATACCGGTGGCATAGATGCGTTGCGGATCAGCGATGCCCTCTTTGACGATGCTGTCGCAAAGCGTTGAGATGAACTGGACGTCGTTGGGGCGGTTCTTTTCGTTGATCGTTCTACCATCATTCCAGCCTCTGCTCACGCCATCCGGAAAGACGACAACAAAACCTTGCCTATCTGCGCAGCTGGTGATGCCGCCGCAGAGCTTGTCCATGCCCCGTGCCGTTCCTCCGCCACCGTGAAATGCCATGACCACGGGGGCCGGATATCTTACTTGACAGGCCGGTCGATAAACATAATACGTGCGTTCCACACCTTCAGAGGAGAGCTTTAGCTGCTCCATCTTGCCATCGCCGGACCAGAATTTTTTCCCCGCCTCCGCGTTTTGTCGACTGTGCGGCCAGGTGCGGTGTCCGCGGAATCTTCGAAGACCATTACCGGGCATGCCTTGCGCGTCAACTCTCAGGATGACGTAGCAGCCCAGAAGGAAAATCAACCCGACGATAACAACCAATGCCGTCCTGATGATGTTCAATCCGCTCATCTCCCTCTCCTCATGTCAGGATAGTAAATTTCGGACTTCGGCGCTCGAATCTCTGAAGCTGAATACACCGTTCGAAAAGAAAAGTTTCGGGACCGGTCACATTTTATTTCGAGACTTGAAGACAACGCTCGGGAACAAGATAGAAACGGTTGCCAGCGAGTAGGTCTGACGTCCTCTGCGCCCTGAAGGACGAGGCTTTACGGTACACCTGGTAAAATTAGACAAATCTCGGGTGCGCTTAGGGTGATTCAATGCTTGTCAAACGGATAAACAGACAACGGTTGTTTTTTGCAGCCATGCTGTCGGCATCTCTTGGTTACGCGGACGCCGCGTATTCTCAGGACACGTCATCGGGCTGGAACAACCCGGCTCAAGATAAGCCGGCCAATACGACACCTTCAACTACCGCCAGTGCCCCGAGCCCGCCGGCGCAACCAGCTGCCGAAGACAAATCAGCGCCAAGCTGGACTGATAAGAGCAGTTCCTCTCCAGCGACGCCCAAAGATGCAAAAGGTTCTGCGTCCTTTGACGCAGCTGACACCGCCCTTAGTGCCGGCAACTTCGAGCAAGCTCTTAAGGATTTGACAGACGAATGGGCACGAATCCTCCCATCCAAACCGGACGCTCTTACAACTTCAAGGTTCTTCGAGCGCAAAGCGATCGCGCACAGAGGTTTGCAGCAGCTCTGCGAAGCCGAACGAGCGCTGAAACAAGCGCTGGGTCATGCCACAATCGCAACCAAAGACCCGGCACTCCAGACTCGGCTGCTTTTTCAAATCGCTGACATTCTATGTCAGGAAGGACTTCCACGAGATTCCATCGACACGGCAAAACAGACGCTGGCAGCCTTGAAGGCTGATCCTTCACAGGAAGCTCGATTCCTCGAAGCAGAGACTCACAACACGTACGCGCGCGCCCTGACCGACATCGGCAATATCAAGCTCGCCGAAGAAGAGCTCGGTATCGCATTGAAAGCCGCACAGTCATTGCCTGGAGGGGAGAATCAAAGCAGTGCTCCTCCGAAATCGGCCATTTCACGGTTCAGCGATTTTGTAATCGCAAAGATCAAAATCAATTCTTACTACCTTGAGACGGTCAAAGGTAAGGAATCAACCGCAGCCCGATTCTACGACCAGGGTCTGACAGGTATTAAAAGCTACGCTCCAGGTATTACGCAGGACACACGCTACAACGATCTTGTTCTATCGGCTCATAGAAGTATTGAAGAACGCGGCGCTGAAGCGTCGACCAGCGCACTCGAGTCGATGATGAATGAATCGGACAAGATTCAGAAAAACGATAACTTGATCAAAGCAGCTCTGGCATACGAGCTGGCGAGTGCCTATTTGCTGAAAGGAGACTCGAGAACCGCTGCTGAGCTCACCAAGACGAGCAACGCAATCCGCTTGAAAGCGCTTCCGGCCAACAGCGTGTATAACGCAGAAATACTCCTGCAAATGTCCGACATATCCATCCAACAAGGGAAATCGGCAGACGCCGCCGCCTACGCACAGCGTGCTTACGCCATTCTCGAAAGGTCGACT
>CAZISK010000519.1:0-6103 GCA_964541355.1 uncultured Candidatus Obscuribacterales bacterium | reverse complement strand
CGCTAGCACCTTCTGCAAAAGACGCCTTGATCGCTTCCTTGCGCTCGCTGGGCGTCGAGTCTCGTCTTGCGAGTAACGCTGCCAGACCGCCTGCAGCGAGTATGCCCACACCGAGAAGTTGACTGTCGGACTGATCGTCCCTTTCGCCAGGTTGTTTTTCTGTTGGCTTCGCCGACTTGTCGGCTGGTTTGTTTCCACTATCATCACGCGGCGTGTTATCGGCATCTCCTGCTAACGTGTTATCATCGTCTACGTCTGAGCCTTGATCCGAACGAGTGACGGCCATGCCACCAGCAGCGGTAGCATTCGTCGAAACCGTTTTCTCACGCGAGCCTGCGTCATGTATCTCTAGTTCGTCGGAATCGTCGCCAAATTCTGCAAACGGCGAGCCCTGCGCGTCGAAGTTGAAGAACGCGTCAATGGCAGGAATACTCCCCGGTGTTGCGGCAGCAGATTTCAATTTGTTTAGAAGAGCCGTGCCCGAATCATATAGATCGACTGATTCCGTCGTCAATGGATCGGTGCCGTCACCATTCTCGGTATCACTGTCGGGAGAGACCCAATTTTCCGCAATGGAGTCGACAGAGGTTTCGTCCGATGTACTGCTTGATGTCTTCGAGACGTCAGTATCCGGCTCTTGCTTTTCTTGCTGAGTTTGGTTGCTCGGCGTTCGATCCGCTTCCATATCGAAATCAAGGTAGGTATCATCAGCAGATGACTCACCTTTGTTAGGCGTATCGATTCCCTTCTGATTTGTCATGTGTGGAATGCGAATACCGACAGGGTTTTCTCAAGTAATATGCCCGCCGCGCGCCGATTTAGACCGCTTTGCAATATCAAAAGTAATTAGACGTGCAATGCCCTGCCAAGTGGGTTATTCTTAAACATTGGGTTGGGAGTTCAGGGATTGTCCTGTTGGCATTTGCCTCGAAATCTTGATTCAATAGCCCGTAGCACTCTTGTATTTATTGCTCAAAAGTCGGAGTGGGTGGCAGGACACCTTGGATGGGGAAGAAAGAAAACATATGAAATTGACGACCTTGAGTCGGGTGCTGTGCAGTTTTCTCGTACTATTAGCGACCTCTTCACTCCCGGAGCCTACCTTTGCTGAGACAGCGAAGGGGAGCGGCAGCATTATCGTTGATGCGATGCATAAGGAGTTGAACCGATCGTTCGACAAGCTCAAGAAAGCAGGCGAGGCTCCCGTCTATTACCTGGGCTATCGTCTGTATGACATCGACTCCTTGTATATATCAGCGGAGTACGGTGCGCTCACGCGGGACGTAGAGCCGGATCACGAACGGGTATTGAACGTGGATCTGCGGGCTGGTTCACCCAAAGTAGACAACACTCACCGGATTAAGGATTCTGATGCCTTTAGCGTCTTGCGAAGCTCGTCTGGACCATCCCGCCTTTATGTTCCTCTCGAAGATAACGAGTTGGCCCTCAGGCAAGCTATCTGGTTGGAAACCGATGATGCATTCAAGCAGTCCCAACAGCAGTATGCGCGCGTTCAGGCGAACAAAGAGGTCAATGTCACTGAGGAAGACAAATCCGATGATTTCTCGACGGAGGAATCACAGAAGTTCACCACCGAGGTAAAAACTTTTGACGTCGATCAAGAAAAATGGAAGTCTCTTGTTAAGCGGCTCTCGGGACTTTACAAAGATTATCCTGATATTTATGATTCGTCGGTCATTTTTACCGCGAAGCTCACCAAGCGATATTTAGTTAATAGCGAAGGATCCACGATCTCCGATTCGCGTACCGACTACAGGCTCTACACTATGGCTCAGGCTCGTGCTGACGATGGCATGGATTTGTGGCTTTACGACGATGTAGCTGCGGTCAAGCTCGACGAAATGCCAAGCGAAGAGCAACTTACGAAACTCATCAAAGGTGTAGCTGAAAACCTTGTGAAGCTTCGCAATGCACCGAAAGCCGATCCTTATGTCGGTCCTGCAATTTTGAAGAGCAAGGCTGCTGGTGTGTTTTTCCATGAAGTGTTCGGGCACCGAATGGAGGGTCACCGTCAGAAGGATGAAAAGGAAGGACGAACCTTTACGAAACAGATGGGTCAGAAGGTAATGCCTGAATTCATCAGCGTTCTGGATGATCCTACATTGGAGACTCTGGACAATATTCACTTGAACGGGTTCTACGAATTCGATGACGAAGGAGTACCTGCAAAGAAGGTGACGCTTGTCGATAAAGGCGTATTGAAGTCTTATCTAATGTCCCGTTCGCCGGTGGAAGGATTTCCAAAGTCCAACGGGCACGGACGCTGCGATCCGCGCAGCACGCCAGTCGCTCGAATGGGCAACCTGATGGTGAAATCGGAGAAAACGGTCCCTTACGACGACCTCAGAAAGATGCTAATCGCCGAACTCAAGAGGCAGAATAAGAGCTACGGTCTCGTGTTTGATGATATCGCCGGCGGTTTCACATTCACCACTACACGGATGCCGCAGGTTTATAGTCTTCAACCTCTTATCGTCACGAAGGTGTTTGCTGACGGCAGACCAGATGAGCTTGTTCGCGGAGTGAAGATTGTCGGCACGCCTCTTACTGCTCTCGAGAAAATTATATGCACCGCAAATGATGACGGTACATTCAACGGCATATGCGGTGCGGAGTCGGGCAGTGTTCCGGTATCGGCTTCCTCTCCGAGCTTGCTTGTTGGTGCAATCGAAGTGGAGCTCAAGGACAAGCGCCTGGATAAGCCTCCTGTTTTGCCGCCGCCTCTCCATGACAAAGAGGAGAAAAAGTAGTGTTTAGCCCAAATGAAATGGAGACTTCTTTGTTGAGAAATCACTCAAAATTCTTGCCACTGACTGCCCTGGCTCTATCGCTTCTTATCGCCCAACCGGCGGTTTTTGCTAAAGAGAAGGCGAAAGCGGGGTCATCGCAGGACGATATCACCAGTGGTATTACTGAAAATCGTCCGAAGGTGCTCAAGGAGGAAAACGGCAAGATTTACTTGTCCAAGGATGAAGATGACGTCATCTTTCAAGCGCTCAGTGACGAGATGAAGCGATCCAAGACGCGCTTGAAGCTGGGCACGCACGATCTTCCTTATTTCGTCCAGTACAAGGTGCTGGAGACCGATATGTATTATTTGAGCGCCAGCTGTGGCGCTCTTGCGTCTGAGAGCAGCAGTCGCTATCGCCGTCTGTACACGGACGTGCGAGTCGGTGACTACGATCTGGATAGCTCGAAAGATTCGTCGTCGGTAAGCTCGCTTTTTGGAAGGTTTTCGTCGGGTAGCAAGGAGTTGCCTATTGAAGACGACTACTTTGCGATTCGGCACGAAATCTGGTTGGCGGGAGACGGGCATTACAAAGATGCAATCGAGCAGTACGAAGCCAAAAAGGCTCGCCTTAGAAGCCGCCCCGAGACCGATCGTCTCGGCGAGATGACGAAGGAAAAACCGGTCGTCTTCATCAAGCCCAAACTGGCGCTCAAGATCGACAAGGAGAAATGGAAAAAAGTCACGAAGGATCTTTCGGCGATCTTCCTGAAGTATCCTGAGATCGATAACGCCGTGGTTCACTTTAGCTCTCAGGTAGCGAATGCCTGGTTGATCAACAACGAAGGGTTTAAACATCGCGACGGCCATATTCAAACATTGCTGTCGGTCCTTGCGAAAATTCGAAGCAAGGATGGCCAGACATATGCTGATGTCGAGTTCGTCGCCGCTGAGAATCCTGATGAGATGCCGGACTACGCAACTCTCGAAGCGAGAGTTGCCAAACTGGTCAAGAGACTCAAGCGTGTAGCCGAAGCACCACTCGTTACTAGCTACAGTGGACCCATGCTATTCGAGCCGGAGGCATCGTCGCCGCTCTTGCACAGCACGCTCACCCGGATGCTTGGTGGCGCTCATGATGTCAGTGGCGGCTCATACTTCAGTTCGGATCATCCTTTCAAAAACAAATTGGGTCAACGCGTCGGCAGCCGAATCGTGACGGTCTTGGATGATCCATATGCTGCCGAATTTCGTGGCAAGAAGTTGTTCGGCAACTATGAAGTAGATGATGATGGCGTCCCAGCAGAGCGGATCTCTCTTATCGAAAAAGGAGTTTTGAAGACGTTGGCGACGAGCCGGCGCCCGACAAGAGGTATTCCAAAGAGCAACGGTCACTCTGGCGATGGTGTCGGAACGGTGAGCATCATGTTTGTCTCCACCGAACCTTCGATGAACGCCAAACAGATGAAGAAAAAGCTGATCGAACTCGGCAAAGAGCAAGGCTACGAGCATGTTTACATTGCCAAAAGTATAGCCCGGCTACCGACCTGGATGCTCAGTCTCGGCTCTATGCTGTCTTCGGTGTTTTCGAGTTTTGGTGGCGGAATATCTCTCTATCCGACCGAGATTTATCGAGTGTCTGTTAAAAATGGCAAAGAAGAGCTCGTCAGAGGGGCGACCATCAGCGTCCAACCGGATCACGTTTTGCGCGATCTGGTCGCCGGCGGCTCGGACGAGGTCGCTACTCTTGTAGCCCAGGGACCGACCTCGGCAGTAAGTATCGTGGCGCCGTCTATAATTCTCAGAGACGTAGACATTAAGGAACCATCGAAGGAATCCGAAAAACTGCCGGTTGTGCCCAGTCCGGTGAAGGAACAGGCTCAACAAGTGGAATAACTGAGGAGTAACTGGCGCCAGGTTAATGCTCTGATAATGTAAAATCGCCATATGGTCAGCGATACGCCCGTAGCTTACATCCAATGTCCCTCCTGTCTCAGACGTAACCACTCTGAGATGCAGTTTTGTATCTATTGTGGAGCTGGGGTGACTCCGGAGGCGGAGAGGAAGCGTACGAGCAATCCCTTGTCGTGGCGAACCTGTGTCAGGTGTGGTCAAACAGACGAGCTCAACCAGAACTTTTGTATATTCTGCAGCGGTAAGATTGTTGTTCCGGGCGATGCCCAGCCGGAATCCAACGCATATAAAAAGTTCAGCTGGGAGCTGGAGCAAATCGACGGCAGCAAGGTCGCCGAGAAAATAGCAGCCAAGTCCAAGTCCAAGTCGGTTCCTTCAGTTAAGATGAAGCGACCCAAGCCGAAAGGGCGAAGTCGATCGCTGGTTCTTATAGTCTCTTTCTCGGTTCTCGGTATTGTCTCCGGCGCCTCGCTCGCGCTCGTAATCGGTCAAGCCGGACTCCAATCAACGGTTTTGTCTCACACCTCGTGGCAAAATAAGGCGTTGATCGTTTACACAACAGCCAAAGATGCCGATATCTTGCTTGAAGACAGCAATCAGATGGTCTACACGCTCACTCAAGCCGGTGACGATGGGTCGATGAGCCTGGCAGGGCTTCCCAAAGGCAAATACACGATTACTATAAGCAAGCCGGATTATCAGAGTCTGACAAGGAAATTCGATGTCAGAGGCGACGTCCCGACCGTTCTTGGATTCGGCAGGCGTTGGGAATTGCCCAAGCAGAAGAAGTAATTTAGTAGTCAAGTCGTTCGAGAAATCCCGCAACTGCCAAACACCGCCAGGTTGATAGCGCGTTGAAGTGGGCATGTGGTTTTTGTATACTTGGTTGGGTGATGACAGCGACAGAAGTGAGTAAAACTTGTCCCAGCTGCGGAAAAAATGTTCCGCAAGATGCACGCTTTTGTGGTTTTGATGGAACCCTGCTAGAGCATCCGCAGAATACTCAGGGACCTGATAAGGTCTGTCCGAAATGTCAGCGGATTTATCCGCCATACGCAGTTTTTTGTCCGATTGAAGGTGCCGCGCTCAATGCCGTCGCCAAATCCGGAGAGCCCCAGAAAGATAGACCGCAGATTCAGATTGCTGCAGCCGACGGCAAGCCGTATCTGCAAACTCCAACTGGTAACAAAGAAAAAGACGTCAACTTCGATCGACACGATACGGCGCTCATGGAATCCGTACAATTCGGCCAGTCGCTGCATGATGGTGATGCTGCTCAAGTCCCGAAATTGAGCAGTCCGGAAGAGGTCGGCAACAATCCTCCGGCGCCCAAGACCCAGACACAAGCCGCGCCTCTTCCTCCTCAACCGAGTCCGTCCGATCCGTATGCTGATGCTCTCGTGGCAACGGGCGGCTACACCACGAGTTTGATTGGAAAAA
>CAZISK010000518.1:0-6110 GCA_964541355.1 uncultured Candidatus Obscuribacterales bacterium | reverse complement strand
GCCACCTCCGTGCAATCCGCAGTCGCTGTAGGTATATCCACCGGAGCCATACAGCTTGTTTCCGAACTTCCAAATCTGGCATGTGATTCGTGCCGGTCCTCTGACGACTCCATTTGGCCCAAGACCGTATTCTACTAGGATGGGCGGATTGAGTTCGAGCGACCATGTCTCCCTGAAATCTGCATCATGAGCTGCATGTCGCACATATTTGATCGGGGGCTGGCTACCGGATTCGATGTAGCTCGGCATACCGATGGACGCGGAATAGAAATCCGGCAACGTGTAGTTGAGAATGTACGGACCCCTGTACGTCGCACCAGTAGCAACTTTGAGGGAGACATCTGTTAAACCCTTCCCTGGATAAGTTCGAGAAATAAGAATGTTTGCCGGTCCAATCGATGTTTCAATAGTACTCGTCCCGGGCGCTGGACCCCTGATAATGCCATGTCCGCGTGCGGACTGTGGGACGTCGTAGTAAGAGATGCTCTCCTTCCATGGACAAACTATCTCCCCTCCGGATTTCTTTCGAAATCTGATCGCCTTTGGGTGCAGCGCTTTTGAACTAATAGTCTTAAATCCAAAATTGGTGACTAGAGTGAGCTCACCGTCAGAGCCGGTGCGTGGATCGGATTGGATAACAAGTAAGGGATTCTTTGAAATCACATTGATGGTGTTGCCGTCGCGAAGACTCGTAGGATTGTTGAAGCTCCAGCCATAACTGCCTGACGCCGAGGTGGCAATTTTAGGGGGCCGGGACGGTGTGCTCTCAATCAGAACGGCATAGGCTCTGTTATTAGACTCGACATTATAACAGAAACCGGGCAAGGATGCCGGGTTTCTGTATCGGTTGCTTTGTGCGCGAGGCACGGTCGAGCGTCGTTCGCAGAGACCGAGGAGTTGGATTTTTGTCGTTTTGTTGTTATGCCATACGATGATTTCTTTGCTTACTTCCAATATAGGCGGAGCCTCTCTGCTGCCGGATGTTGTGAAAAACAATAGAGGCGTGAGCTCGTCGGCGCTCAGCGTGATTCCGTCATCGATCGCAATGTTTTGTCCAGCGAGGATTGTTTTTACGTTTTTTGCTTTTGGTATGGGCATGGTATTAGATCCTTGCGACTGAGCGCCTGGGCAAGACGCGATAGCGCTTGCGACTATAGCAAGGAACATCCACGAACGATTTTGCATCAGTCCCCCTTGCGCCGTCGCCATACCAATGAAGCGGTCATTCTTTGTACTACCACAGTTGGTTGTGTTTTCGCTAATTACTCGAGATACCAATTATTGTGACTATCGGCATATGGGAGCAAGGGGAAAAACAGGGCGCGACACATAGGAAAAATACGGTTGTCGCGATGCAGCTCTAATGGAGGGAGAGCGTGTTTGCTGTGTGGGGGCTAGTTGCCAAACTGCATGTGTTGAAGTGACGCACACAGGATTAAGTTACCCGCTAATGAACAGTAAGGACCATTATCCACCTCGACCGATGTCTCGAATTAGTCCCTCAATCACCCTGAATTCAGCATAATGCGATTGCGTATTATATGATGACATCAGAGACACGTGTTTGTTAACACGCATCTCGCAAGATTTTTTCTCATCCATCGACGCTCGTTCGGGGGGCTCTCATAAGTTGACCAACAGTAGAAAATACTTCATCGTCTATTGTTCTGTTGCCATCCTGTCTGTGAGTGTATTGCAGCCGACCGAAGCGGCCCACCAGAAGACAAGCAAGCGAAACCCTGTCGGCCAGTCAAAATCGAGTCGTCCAACGGATCTGAAAATTGAGTTTGCTTCTGCCACTGAGAGCAATGCCATCATTGATGGTGCCTCGAAATATGTGCCTACCGCAAAGCTGACTAACATAAGCAAGCATCACGTACGCGTTTGGGATGGCGGCTCACGAGCTTACTCGAATCTTAAGGTCGAAATCATGGACAACAAGGGATACGCACAAGTGTTGAACCCCATCCCGCCGGCGTTTGTTCCAGACTTTCATGGCATCCGCGATCTTGCGCCGGGCAAGACTTATGTAAGTCGTTTCCCGGTCAGTTTGGATGGAATCAACGCTAAGAAGCATAGACTAATTTACGAGATTCCCCGTGACCGAGACGCCATCGCTTCCAACATCTGGACGGGCAAAATACTCACGCCTTATAGAACTTTGGTTGAGTAGAAGGACAGATGTCGATGATTGGCGCTACGTTAGATAGGTTCCACAGTGTCGCGCAGCCGCTGACTAAGGCGCAGGCGATAGCGCCGCTGAGAGTGACGACTAGCCGCTTGCTTTTTATTTTGAAAACCCTTTTTCATTCGATCGTATGAATTCTCATTTTGACATTTTTTCAATTTTATTACTCGATAGCAGCTGTCCCCCGTCCCCGGTTTGATCAATATTTCCATTTCCCAATCATACATGCTGCCTTCAGGGCTCGCGAGCATGCAGCAACCGGTACCCACGGAAAATATTTACAGAAAGAGGACGTTGGATCATTGCGCAATGGATAGTCGCGCTCTCGGCAAGATTGGTGTCACCTCGGATGGTGCGCACGGGAGCACGTTTGGATTTCGAGCGCGCTGAAAGTGTAGACGAGGCAGTGGGACCGTAGTTAGTTGGATTCGTTATAACTAGTTGACAGGAAAGGCTTGGGTCATGCAAACCCTGTATAATTGATTGATTCAACTGCGAGAGCGTATGCAATATCGACTTGTTTCAGAAGCGCCAGACGTCAAAAATTACCGCCGCTTAAGGGTTGCTGCTGGGTTAAGTGAAAAGACCGAAGAAGCAGCGTCTGCTGGATTGATCAACACGTACCATGGAGTCAGCATTCTCCTGGAAGACGAGATTGTAGGTATGGGTCGCATAATCGGAGACGGTGGCTGCTTCTTTCAGGTTGTAGATATTGCGGTTGTCCCTGAGCACCAGGGCAAAGGTTTAGGCAAACAGATCATGGCAGCATTGATGGACTATCTGAAGCTAAATGCTCCGGAATCTGCTCACGTGACCCTATTGGCCGATGGGGAAGCGCACAAGCTTTACAGTAAATTCGGATTTGAATTGTCCGCTCCAGAATCACAGGGGATGCTTCTCATTTTGTGATTGAGTGCTTTAGACATGTCCGATTTCAGATTGATGCAGACGGTTCACCTCTTCTATCATTATCGAAGAAAGAAGTATCCGTGCTGGCGTTGAACACCCGCTTCCAGGCCCTTTTGGGAAATGCTCTGGCGGCAGCGTCCCATGCATGATTCTCGTGCCTCTTTCGTCGAATAACCGAATGCGTTCGGTGCCAAACATATCAAGGTCCCGCCGATCGCTTGCAGTCATATTTTTTCGTATTCCTTTAGCTCGATCTCCATTTATCGTTTTAGAGACTTCTACAACTTGTTGTCATTTATCATTGCATCGCTAATAGCTACACCGTAGTCCTCGAAAAAAACAATGACTTCGAGTTCATCCTCTCGGCATATTTGCGTGACATGTCATTAATAACGACAGTGGTTTACCGGTGCTTGGGTGAATTGGCTCTTTGCAGTCGCATACCCTGAGTCCTGTTGATTCTATAAGATTTAGCCAGGAACTAGCCGTTCGAAAGTACCAGGGCATAACCTCTTTGTAGGCCGAGCCGAAACTCTTAAAGGTCTCCGTGCGCCAACCGTCTATGTATGGTTCGTCACCACAGGCGGTGAATGGATGTACCGTGTGAATGAACAACTTGCCATTGCTACTAAGAAGATTTTTCAACTTACCTAGCAATTTGTCTAGCGTCTCCCAGCAAAGCGAAGTTGCATATGATCGCGTCGCATCTTTCTGCGCTAATGACATTTTCTGAGCCGAGTTCCTCGTACGTAACTGCGTGAATAGTACCATTGCCCAACTCGCGAGCTTTATCGATCAGGGGTGCTGCACCATCGATGCCTGTTGCCTCAAAACCATGTTGCGAAACCTCCCGTACTAACCTTCCCCGCATCCTACATCGAGAACATTACGTGGACTCGAGGCTACAACTGTCTCGAGGACTACGTCGTTGGTTCCTGCGTTACGACTCTCGATCTTATGAGAGCGCACCGATTCGGTCCAAGCCGCAGCATTCTCATTCCAGCTATGCAAAATCTTCTCTTCTTGTTTATCCGGCAATATCCTTGCGCCTAAGCCATAAGACCAGCTTTAATCATAACTTATGGAATACCTGCTACATTAAACGGTCGACTGAGCATCGATATCATGGAGCATCTATGAGCAATCAGGGCTATCTATTGTCTATTGGCGTAAATACAGGTAATTCGTTGGACGCCGCGGATGTGGTGCTGACAAGATTCGGCGCGGATGGTGCCATTTCTGATTTGGATGCCATAAGCGCTCCTATGCACTCTGATCTTGCAAATAAGCTTCGCTTGTTTAGACGCTCTGTTGTCGATTCGGATGGAAATGTGTCTGCTGCCGCGCAGTTGTACCAGTCTCGCGCAATGGATGCAGCTCTCGACTCATGCACGTTAGGTGAGCTCATAACGGAGTATACGACGTATGTCGCGGGTGCTGTTAACGAGATGATTAAGCGCACTCGCGAATCCGGAAAAGCGGGTCAAATAGATTTGATTGGCTTTCACGGTCAAACTTGCGCTCACCAGCCGCCATCAATTGCCAAAGTGCCTGAGGCGGCCTACACGCTTCAGATCGGTGATGGCCAGTTGCTGGCAAATGCTACGGGACTTCCAGTTGTATACGATTTTCGTTCTGATGACCTCATGAATGGCGGTGAGGCTGCGCCGCTCGCACCCCTACACCATCAGCATCTGGCGCGCCACTTGAGGAATCGCGGTAAATTTCCGATTGCATTCTGTAATGCAGGCAACACAGGAAACATCAGTGTTATCTCTGAGAATACGGATGGGCGTGTTGTTGTATACGGATGGGATGTTGGTCCATTCAATGATTATCCAGATAAGCTTATGCAGGGAGAACGCTCTGCCGCCTGCGATCTGGATGGTTCGATTGGGGCGCAAGGCAATGTGAATCATGACCTTCTACGGCTGCTCTTCGACAAAGCCGCCGTTACCGATCATGGTGAAAACTACTTGCTCCAACCACCTCCGAAATCATCTGATCCGCAGTGGTATCGCTTACTTCCGGAGATGCTCGGAAAAGCTGCTGTTGGTGCCAATCTGCTGTCCTTCGAAGATCGATTGAGAACAGCAGAATATTTTGCTGCATACGTATATTTCTACTCCCTGAAGTGGATTGCGAACGACGTTGCTCTTCCCATTTGCTATGCGTTGTGTGGTGGTGGTTGGAACAATCCCATATCAAGAGGACACTTTGAAACGTTGCTCAATGGCAAATTCGACGACCATCCTGTGCTCGCTGAGCATCGAGAAGTATTCGATCAGATCCTTCAACGTCTGCGCAGCTCCGGACGTCCCATTGAGGTGGCTATGTCCGACGAATTCGGCTTTAGCGGTCAATACATGGAAGCAAGATTGTTTGCCGATGCCGCGGTATGTCGCATAATGGGAGAGCCTTTCAGTCTCCCCGAGACGACCGGTTGTAAATCGCCAACTGTCCTGGGTATTTTGCGGTATCCGGATAACAAGCACGAGCAAGCGTCTCAGAATCTTAAGCAGTGGTTGTCCAAATACAACAGTGCAAATCTTACGATAGATAAGCCTGTATTCGATGGAAGATGGAGCCGCGCCGCGCACGGCTGGAACGCGCGCTTGTCTGCGCATGTCTAGAGCGCAACAAGTAGGCAAATACGCACAGAACTCTGCAAATTTCAATTTGTATAATGGACCTTAAATCGGGTTTCAAGGAATGTAGTGGTACTACGCATGGTTGTACGGTCCAATCGAAATCGTAATCTGTCGGCACTGGGAATTGCGCTTGGGCTGGCAATGATTGTGCTTGGATTTGCCTTCGACTGGATCAACTGTACAGCGACGGAGCTGTCTTCCTTTGTGGGACCATACCGACCGGACAGTATGGGTGCGCCTTGGCATGTTGAGCCTACTCTTCAAGATATGGAACAGTGCAGGCGGTATTCTCAACTGAGAAAACAGGAAAAAATTTAGGCTGCAGTTGTTGTGCTACTTCAGAACCGAGTTCGACCTTACAT
>CAZISK010000517.1:0-6115 GCA_964541355.1 uncultured Candidatus Obscuribacterales bacterium | reverse complement strand
TAGACCATATTTCGAATATCAGTAGCTTTTTTGACATTCTTTTATTCTCAAAACACTGTAAACATTGAAAGAGTGTGACTTTGAAAGAATGGTCGAAACCGCAGACGGGGTGGGATTTCCACCATAGAACTGGGGCTTGAAACGATGTATAAATTGCACAGGTAGAGGTGGTTATGGATTTCTCGCTCCGAAACACTCGTATTGGCTTGGCTTTGGCATTTTTGGTCTCCGCGCTCTTCGTCACGGTACAGGATGCTCAGTCGCGTGAAAGTGAGCTCCGACCCGTCAGAGCGACGATCGGATGCATCGAGTATCGCAATTGGCAAAGCGGTCTGGTCAACGCCAATCCCAATTTGCGTCATTATCATTGGAATCCGATTTATGCCAATGTTCAAGGCGTTCGTCTGGTTGGACCACCGCCGCCGTCTCCTCAGCGCCTTACGTCGAGACCGAAGAAGCAGGTCCTTGCCAATAAGCCGCAAAAGAACGATCTAAAAAGACCTGGAACCACCTGTGTATATAAGGCATTCGCGCCGCGTCCCAGCGTGTATAGGAAGCCTGTGCACATCGCACCTACGCACCGAGTCGGCACCGGCACTAATCTGGCATACCGCCACAGTGCTCCGATGCGCAACACCAACACCTCGCTTGCCTACAGACATGCCAGTCCACAGGGTGCGCAAAGGGACATGATGGGTCGCCTCGTACCCAAGCATCCGACTGACGCTCCAATCACCGCTACCGAACTCGATCTTCGTCACAGAGAGCTGATGGGTAGATTGATGCCGCCGCAATCTCCAGGTTTAGCTGCCAAACAGAAGAAGCTCCAGCTCGCTGAAAAATCCGTCTCCGGCACGCTCAGCACCAGGAATGTCAACGGTGTGTTGTCGCACAAAGAGGTGGAAGGACAGTTGGTTGCACGAGCGGTCTCAGCTACGCTTGCCGATCCGGTCGCTGCTTATTCACCGTATTCCAGAGGCGATGGCATGATGCGCCGTCAGACCAGAGCGATGGTTGATGGTCGTGTCACCCGCGGTTCTCGCAACTATTAACTCCAACTAGTCGAGGCATCTTTGCCTCAGCGAGTTTCAGCCGGCTGGTGCTTTTTCGCCTGGGCGGTTGGTCTTTCGAATCGCCTTTCAATGAAACCGGTGGGATTTCCTTAGCGCTATTGTCTTGAGCCAGCGCTCTTGCAGTGATATGGTTTCTTCTCTACCATTTTGAGGGAGCTTTTCCATGAGCCCGACAGTAAAAGCCGCACTGCTTTTGGCAGTCGCATTTTCTTTGAACTTGAGCGATGCCGCAAGAGCACACGACCACTCGGATAGCGACACTGCCAATAGCGATACGGCGACGCCTGCTGCCCCTAAGGTGTGGGAGGCCGAGGAGTGGGTGCAAAGCAAGAATTCGCCCTGGTTAACTGAAGCTGATTCGGAAGTGGAGAAGAAGAAACACAAGGGTCCGGTCAGGTCTTTCGTCAAAGCTGTAGCCAAGGGTGCGGCCAAGGAATTAGGCACTAGTTTCGAAGACATGGGCAAGGACATGGTGCTCGTTTTCTCAGTTCAGGACGTCGATCCTTATGAGCAAAAAGGTGTCCCGAAGAATAGACCTGCGATTGTGTTGAAGATGAATATGGTGGACGGCACGAGCTGCTACCTTCGTCGATTCCCGGATGGTAGCTATGCTATGGAAGATGGCTTTGCTAACGGCACTGTCCTGATTCCTCGCAAGGAGACGCGAGACTATCTCGTGAAGTATCCCAACGGCGTGCAAGGTCGCATGGTCAAGGACAACAGCGGTACAATCACAATTTATCGACCAGACAAAACGGTGACCACTTTTGCAAAAACCGCTGACGGCGGCTACAGTATCAACAACACGAAATTCGGCTACATGGGCGATGCTCGGCCGGATTCCACCGGTGTCAATTACGAAGTCGGCACCTGGTAGATTGGATTAGTTGGGTCGAGTTTCCTGTCCAGATCGGCGCCAAGCGCGAGTTTAAACCGATAACGGTTTAACCGTTGTACGGAACCCACTGCCGGTAGGCAAAGTTGGATGGACTCTAAAGCTAATCACTGAGACCTGCCTTGATTCCGACGAAGAATGCCTTGATCCGTCGCACTGCTAGAAAGCGCTTATAGCGCCTTAGATCAGCGATTGGTCCGTTCGGGTGCACACCGGGGTGTTCGTCAAAATACTCTGTCAAATCTTGTGTAATCCCGCATTCGCACTTATTCTCTATGGCGCCGTCTGGCTTTACAAGGCGATTGATCGTTCTGGCCCGCTTCTCTTTGAGCGAGCGTCCACACACTTTCACTTGCTCACTGTCAAGGTGTGCAGGCGTAGGAGCAAGACCAAGAAGTGCGTTAATAAATTGTCCCTCAAGGAGTGCGAGTTCTTCACGGTCGTCGTTCTTGTTCTCAACACGTTTGTCCTGTGTCTCTAGCTCGAGCCACTGATGTCGCGAGCTGGAAGCTCCGCCTCCGAGCGATTCTGGATTGTCATCTCGTAGCGACATTTTGGTTAATGACTCCATCTCAAAGCGTTAGTATTTTGTTCCTTCGTTGCACTGGTTATAATCTCGCTAATACAGTCCAGCTCTTGATTGAGCGCAGTCGCATCGGGGAAGTTGTCGTCGCGCTCCAGCATTACGCGTGGTGGCTTAGCGAGCTTGTCAAGGTGATTCAGTAAATCGAGCACGTCATCTACAACAGGGTGAGCATGGGTGTCATGATAGATCCCCTGGTTGATTGTGCCACCTGCCGTGTGCACATAAGCGATTCGATCGAGAGGCAGCTTTTTCATGAACGCTACCGGATCGAAGTTGTGATTGACCGAGTTGGCATACAGATTGGCGACGTCCAACAACAATAATGAGTTGGTTTGCAAAAGCACCTGCGTGACGAATTCGGCTTCGTCCATTTCCGAGTTTTGCCAATCACACAGCATGGCAATGTTTTCCAACGCTAGGGGAACTGTGAGATGCTCCTTGGTAATCACTATGTTCTCTACGATTACCGCGAGTGCTTTCTTCGTCCTCGGTACTGGAAGAAGGTGTCCGGAATTCTTGCCGTCAGCCGAAACAAAGGAGATATGCTCGCTGACGAAGGGCGAATCCAATTGCTCGGCCAGATCGTTGAAGCGTTTTACCAGCTCGAGGTTGGGTCGTTCGGCGCCGCCGAATGACATCGAGATACCGTGCGGAATTACTTCGACTCCTCGCTGTCTCAAGCGCAAAACCGGATCTGGTACCACTCCGCCTTTGACGTTTTCGAAGAGAACTTCGACGAACTCGATGTCTGTCCGTCTATCGATGGCGACTGCCAGCTCAGGTCTCCAGCCTATTCCCAATTGTGTTTCTTTCTGAAGGTTTGATCGAGTGTTCATGATTTTGTTCCTTGGAGTTAACATTGAAACCCGCTTCTGCTTAGCCGCCGCAACCGCCGCCGCAACCACCACCGCAACCAGCGCCACAACCACCGCCGCCGCTACAGGAGCCGCCGCAACTTGAACTGGAGACCATCTGCGGTCTTATCGCTGCTCTTGCGATATTAAACGGGTCAGTCAACGCATAGGCGCCTGCAATCAAGGTGCCGCCGAATAGCGCGTAGGCAAGTGACATGTCTTCTCTGTCCATGTTTCGCGTGCTGCTAATGAAGTTTGCTTTCAGAGGGCTGTTCTCTTTCTTCAAGATATGGAGCGCTTCTCGACCCAGCGATGTCTGGTGGCACTTTCTGCACAAGGCAATGAGCGCGCCACCGCCCGAAGCGGCCAACATTAGGCACAGGAAGGTAATCGGTCTACCGTGGGCAATTCCGTTCATTAGCCTTGGGATGCCAAGCCAGACGGGAAGAACCAGAAAGGTCAGCGCGCCCAGCAGTCTGGCCCACCCATCTCTTTCCGGCGAGGGTGACAAACCATGGCGTACAAGGTTATTTACTATCCGATCTATCGATGGCTCAAATTGTCTGTAGGCATCTTCGACCGTGGTGCCATTCTGCAGACCGGCGTCGTGTAAAATCCGTTGTTCCATTGTATGAAACGAACCGAGGTTTTTCGGTTTTCTTGAAACAAGGGTCTTGGTTGCCGGATCCAGAGTGAGTGCTCCGGAGTGAACCATCGTGCCAATTGCCGTTAAGAACACTTGTTCGCGTCCGCCGGTAAGGTAGGCGATATCGTACTGATCTATGACACCGTCAGACAGGTTTTTCATGGAGACATGAAGAACGCAGGCACGAATCACGTAAGCTGCCAGTACAGACACGATGAAAAACAGACCGTACCAACAAAGGAATTCGGGACCGGAGATTTGCATGAAGAACATAGTATGACCTCCTGTGCTGCACTATATGTGGTGCATCAACGTGGAAAGTATGGACCGTTCGAGAACGGTCAAGTAACGGTTGCCGTAAGGCAGATTATGAGCACAACCAGATTGGAGCAGTCTTCACGCAGCAGACCGGCAATCTTTAGATTCAATTTTTTTTGTAAATTTCAGTAAGTGGTGTGGTGGTTTCGGTAAAACATCAGAGCTCTTAACTGACTTCTCTTTTGTCTTAACCTACTCCTTCTCTCTTTTTGATCCATTCCTCTTACATGCCACCACGTTAACATTCGACACACTAAGCTGTGGTTAACCCAAGATGATGAAAATCTGAAGATTGTCAAGCTGAAGCTTGTCGGGCTAATGTCTGAGCAGTTCAGCTATAGCGATAAGATGAGTATGCTAGTAAGGCGAGTTTAAACCGATAACGGTTTAAGCGCTTTACGGAACCAGAGCTTTGTTCAAGTCGCCTGAGGCTGAGTTTAAACCGATAACGGTTTAAACGCCCGGCTAGCCTTCATCAAGGCTGTAGTCAGGTTACTTGGCGTTGGTGAGGACTGGCACTTTGGCGAGCGCCTGTTCGATGTCGGCAAGGAGGTCATCGACATCTTCGATGCCAACCGACAGGCGAACCAGTCCATCGACGATACCGCGTGCTTCGCGAACGTCCTTCGGAATCGAGCCATGCGTCATGGAGACGGGGTGGCAGATAAGCGATTCTACTCCGCCCAAACTCTCGGCCAATGCGAAGAGTTTCGTCGACGAAGCGAAGGCGTTGGCGTTCTTGAGACCGCCTTTGATGACGATTGTCACCATCGCGCCGAAGCCGGACATCTGCTTTTTCGCGAGATCGTGCTGAGGATGTTGGGGCAGACCTGGGTAGATTATTCGTTCGACCGCCGGCTTGTCGCTCAAGAACTTCGCAACCGCCATGGCATTCTTTTCGTGCGCATCCATGCGAATAGCCAGTGTCTTGACTCCGCGAAGAACCAGGTAGCAATCCATAGGACCGGGGACCGAGCCGACGGCATTCTGATGGAACTTCATCGACTGATAGGCTTCTTCGTGGCTGGTCAGAATGGCACCACCAACGACATCACTGTGTCCGCCCAGATATTTTGTCGAGCTGTGGACGACGATGTCTGCGCCAAGGGTGATCGGGTTTTGCAAATATGGGCTGGCGAAGGTGTTGTCGACGACGGTCAGAAGCCCTTTGGCTTTCGCTAGATCGGCGATAGCCTTGATATCGATGATTTGCAGAAGAGGATTGGTAGGTGTTTCCAACCAAACCATCTTTGTGTCTTTATTGATCGCCTGCTCGATATTTTTGACGTCGCGCGAGTCGACCCAGGAGAACTTCACCCCATAACGGGCCAGCACTTTGTCAAAAATGCGGAAGGTTCCACCGTAAACATCGTCGCCGACGACGACATGGTCGCCTTGCGAGAGCAGGTTCATCACGTTCATCGTAGCGGCAAGACCAGAACCAAAGCACAGTCCGTACTTGGCTCCCTCGAGTGAGGCAAGGCAGGACTCCAGCGCTGTTCTTGTCGGGTTGCCGGTGCGGGCGTATTCATATCCCTTGTGTTTGCCGATCTCTTCCTGTACGTATGTCGAGGTTTGATAGATTGGCACGTTGATTGCGCCGGTTGTCGGATCGGGATCTTGACCAGCGTGGATAGCTCTGGTTGCGAATTTCATTATCTCTTGACTCCTGCTGCTGATTTTTTCTTGGGCTGTTCTTTCGGGGTCGACTCCTCCGAATTCATGGTGGCGCGCAAATGTGAC
>CAZISK010000516.1:0-6115 GCA_964541355.1 uncultured Candidatus Obscuribacterales bacterium | reverse complement strand
TGGCGTTGTGAATATCAAACTGACAGGCCAACCAAATCTAACATTGATTTCGACTTCGGTTAGCAGCGACGAGATTCGAGGCACAGCCAAACTTTTGGGTGAAATACCAGGCGGTATGGGGCAGCAATCCTCGGCAGCTACCGGCAGTTTTGTATTGAAAGCGTCTGGCTCCGATGAAGGCACATTCACTCGATCCGCGTCAGAATCACATTCGAAGGGAAAGTATTCAGATCTGGAACGCCAGGCAGCCAACAAAGACTACTGGGATGCTCTTACCATCGCACCTGGGTCGCAGTACAGAGACTCATTGGCACTTGAAACCGAAAGACTCATTCAAGCGGAGAGTGCGGGTTCCAAGTCGACATACGCCATGAGCTCTCTTGCTCATATGCAATATTGCGCATGGTTGTCACATAAAAGCAGGCTCGGTTTAAACCATCCAATTACCGTGGCCAACAGTAAAGTGGCAGAAGTCCTCTTTCAGCGCATTCTGCAGAGTCCCTCTGAATCAACCTCGAAAGAGGATACGGCCCGAAAGCATCTTTCGGAGATATTGAACGCATCGAATCAGAAATAGATGGTTCAAACAACGCCATCCCGCAGGCATGAACTTCAGCCGAATCCACAGTCGAATAACTGATCGGAGGCTGCCTGTTCATTTTTCGACGTCAGCTATCATGGATCAATAGTGTTCCAGAACACCTGAGACACGTGAGTCACACCTGCGGAGGGAACGAAATGACTAAAGCGACAGATGTGATCGACCGTTGGCTTAAGGATGGCTGGCATAATACGCAAGAGACTGATGTTGATGGCGTTACGAAATCTATCAACACGATCTATGCTCGTCTCGACTGTCCACCGCCATACATCATCTGGTGCGACAGTCCATTGCAGCTGATGATCATGCCATTCTTGATGAACCTGGCTTGTCTGTCCCCGCCGGAGTTTCAACATCAGTCGAACGGTCGCGCTTTTTTGGATGCGGTGCGAGCACAGCTAGACTACTTGAACAAACCGTTTTGGCAGCAGGCAGCCCAGTCCGTCAGAGACCATTTGACTCTCGAAGTTGAACAGCGCCTTCTCAACGGCAGACGAGCAACGAACTCTCAGAGTATGAGAACAAAGATTGCGAAGCGACTTTCACAGTTGAAGGTGGCAGCGGACGAAAGTATTCCTGCTCTAGATTTGTCCGGTCCTGCTCGGGCACGCGCAACCTTCGCTACTATGTTTCGGCGGAGTACCAACATGTCCGTGAAGTCGCTGTCAGATCACATCCAGTACAGCGGACAGAATTGGTTATTAAAATCAAAGGAGTCAGTGCTGGAAAAAGAACAAACCTACCGATTTCTGGGAATGTGCAAATTCGAAGTCGGCGAAATAGAAGAAGCCAAAACTTACTTCGAAAAAGCACACAACTCAGACCCGACCGGCTCTGATTCGTTAGCGCTAATGAGCCTCGCCAATAACGCTCAAAAGGACTACGACAAGGCTTTCGCCTCGGCCACGAAGGCTATTCAGCTCTATCCAGGGCATTCAAATGCCTATCTCGCGCGAGCCGAGGCCTCTCTAGGAAAGGAACACTACGACAAGGCCCTGAGCGACTGCCAATCAGCGTTGAGCCTAAAGAATCCTCAGGGCTTGTATGTCCGAGGTTTGATTTTGGAAGCACAAGATAACACCAAGGACGCCACCACCGCATATCGAGAGTTTGTTGCACAAATGCCACCGAGAATGGACGATCAGATCGTCATGTACAGATGGTTGGCTGAGCAACGACTAGCATCGGCAAAGGCAAAGCTAAACGCAGAACTAAAGTCCTAGCGCAAATCAAGGAAGCAAACGAGATCTCTTTTCGATTAAATCTCGGCGCACGATCGCTTTCGCGATTACTTCGAGCTTTTGCGCTTCGGATGCGCGTCCGCGAAGGCGAAGTACTTTACTCAAGTCGGTCATGTTGCCGGCGGCGAGTAGGCTTGTTTCACCTGTTGAGCCGGCGGTGGCAGCGAGGGCCCAGTAATACACCTTGAGGGCGGTGTCGATTTTGCCCTGACAATAGAGCATGAACGCTAAATCGTTCAATCGCAAGGCGACTTCCAACTTCTGGGCTTCCAACGGGATCTTCGGGAGATCAGTTACGTACGTTGTGTCGATCGTGATGTTTTCCGGCGTTTGCTCTTCGGAAATTAGTTGAAGTAAAAACTCAGTTTGTTTGCTGGGAGGTGAATCGCCCTTGTAAGCGGATCGGTAGATGACGAGAGCTCTTTCCAGCAGCGGCTTTGCCTCGTCGTACTTGCGCTGTTGAATGTATATGGATGCCAGCCCGCCCAGGTCGCGCGCGACGCTGGGGTGATTGGCTCCGAGCGAATCGATGTCGCTGGCAATCATGCGCTCGTAAAACGCAACTCGCTGCTGATTGATTTTCTCCAGCGCGGCAAAATCGGAGTAAGTTTTGCCTGGAATAATCCGAGTACTCGTGGTATCGGAAGCGGTGCCATCGACTATCGGAGGAACGTTGTCAGTTTGATTCCCTGGTGTCGCAGCCCCGCCGCCTCTCGCACTAGCTTCGGCGCCCGCCTTATCAGCTAGCTGTGCAGAGACCTGGGCACTCCAGTTAGACTGCGGCGCACCACGTTTTTTTCGAAGCTCGCCGACTCGATCTTTCAACAACTCGGCTTGAACTGCAGAACGCAGGGGTTTCGCCCGGTCCGCCTCAGTCTTGAGCAGCAGCGTTATATAGTCGGTTAGACATTCATCTACAATGTCACTGGACGGAAGCAGCGTCTGGTGCATCAAGACATTAAGCGCGGATAGATAACACTCCTCTCCATCCTTGAGCATTTCCTGATCAACCCGTACGCGCCCCAGACGATGCTGATAGTCGCCATGCGCCAGACTCTTGGTGCCATAAACCTGCGCCGTGATATCGATTGCCCGCGTGTATTGCTTCGCGGATTTGACGTAATCACCCTCGTCCTCGAATATGCCGGCAAGCTCAACCAGCGGTGTAATGATTTGAGCGCAATGTTTGCCGTGAGCCTTTTCCAGGATGAGAATGATTTTCTTGTATAACGGAACGGTGTCCGCGATCAGATCTTGCATGTAAAGAGCGCGCGCGAGACTCAACATGCAGAGAGCGTTATCATCGGCAGATCCTATTCGCTTAACGTCATCACAGGCGCGCCGAAAACAGAGTTCGGCTCGGGCGAATTCCTTTGTTTTGAGGAATTGCTCACCCTCTGCAAGATCCGTCTGCCAGTTGCCTGATAAGACCGGCTTGGACCTGGCATGAGCAAGCATCGTATTTGGTATCAGAACGAGACAGGCTGCTGGTGCTGCGATTGCTATCAGCAGTGCCAACGCGATGACAGATAGTCTCTTGGAGCACCCAGAGGGAAGTCGTAAAACCGAGAAGCACGGCGCCATTGTGCTAAATGCCGGCGAGACGCCGGCGCTCCCAGTGAGCAATGCAACTCCAGCGTTTCGCACATTCCCAACTGGCACGACGTCGGCGCTCCCAGTGAGCAATGCTGCTCCAGCACTCCGCACATTCCCAACTGGCACGACGTCGGCGCTCCCAGTGAGCAATGCAACTCCAGCGTTTCGCACATTCCCAACTGGCACGACGTCGGCGCTCCCAGTGAGCAATGCGGCTCCAGCACTTCGCACATTCCCAACTGGCACGACGTCGGGGCTCCCAGTGAGCCATGCTGCTCCAGCACTCCGCACAGGGCGACGCATGGCGTTGACCCTACCGCCATGATTGGAAGAGGCGACGCCATGCGTCGCCCGCTCAGTCCGAACCGGCGAGACGCCGGTACTTTGCTTTTCGAAAATCGAACCTCGACGCATTAAGGATCACCTTCTCCCCACGGGAAGCCTTTCTGCAAGTTAATCCAGCCATTGAGTTTGTACGGAACGACAGAACCGTTGTCGTCAGCAATAGAGAAGCCGCCATTTTGAATTGGGTCGTCTTCCGAAGGGACCCAATCATGCAGCGCATCTTCATTAGGTTTGGTCAAAATTTTGTAGGTCCGCTTTTCGTCTTGAATCATGCGCTTTCTATAATCGGTAAGACGAGTCCAGTCATCGCCATCGGAGTACGCGTCGGCAGAGGCGGAGCGCATTGAGTCATCATCGTCATCGCTACCGCCATGGTCGTCGTCACCGGTCCTCGAACCGGTACTGCCATCATCCTTAGTGGCATCACGCGGAGCTCCGGAGGCATCCGTAAAAACTGCATCGCCTGGCTCATCCATGAAGTCGCGAAAACTCCTTTTGCTGAAATCCGTATCGGTGAAGTCAGATGTCCACATTTTTCTCAATGCGTCTTTTCGATCACTACCGCCGTCATCGGTTTGATTGCGGTGATCTTCTTTGTCTTCCTTCTCCTCGTCCCGCCGGCGCTCCTCGCGCTTCTTATCGTCCATGTACTCGAAGAGATCGTCACTTACGGTGCGTTTCTTAAACGGATTGACATCGAGTGGATCAGCAGCAACTGGACCAGCCAAACAGACTGAAGTCAATAGTAATGAAATTAATGGGATTAGGCGGAGCCGCACGCTTCGTTCACCGACGGAATGCCAATGATTATAGCCACTCTAACGACCCAAGAGACGAATGCGATTTTTATAAAAATCCCTTATCACCTCTGGAATTTCAGCTGTTGACTACCTTTCATCGAGTAAAATAATTGACTCCGGCGCCCGCTTGCTAAGCACTTCCCGGCAGCGCAACTTGCGACGATTCGGTGTTAACAACTACAGCTCTTCTGCGTAAAGTACTCCGCTCATTACTATAGACCTCCGAAAACAGCGCACGGAGCCAGTCTGGCAATCTCTCTCAATCAACGAATGAAGCTCCGACGACTTGCAAGAACCACCCTGTTGGTGACAATGATCACCACTGGTCTCTTGAATTCTTTCGTAGCGCCGGCTCTGGCAGCCGGTCGAGAGGTCGAAATACCCGATCTGCAGTTTCAATCAGCACAACCAACTAAGGCGATGACCCTCAGAGAGAGCGTCGATCTGGCACTTAGAAACTATCCGTTGATTCGTCAGAAGTTTTTCAAACTCCGCGCTGCTAAAGCCAACGTCTCACTCGCAAAAATGCAATACCTGCCCAACTTGAACGTCGATATTCAAGAATCGGCGGTGACCGGCAACCGCATTGCCAGCGTTGTCATGAACAACGTGTCAGGCTTTGATACGGTGCCTGTCGACTCAGGACCGCCGGTTTCATCAAGTAGCTTGAAGCCGTTGTGCAATAACCTGCAGGGTCTCAACCTCAACTGGTTGCTAGTCGACTTCGGTCTTCGCAAGGCTAATGACAAGTTCGCCGACGCCGACGCGAGGACTGCGCGCGCCGATATGCGACTAACCGAGCTGGACGTTGCCTTTGCAACCGCCGAATCATTCTTCCACGCTGCCGCCGCAAAGCAGATCATCCTCTCCAGACAAGCCGAGCTTGAACACATGGAAGCCGCCAAGCTGCGCGTTAAAACCCTAGTGGCAGAAGGTCTGAGGCCCGGAGCCGACGCGGCCGATCTGGATTTCGAAGTCGCCAAAGCCCGGATTGAGGTGATCAAAGCCGAAAAAGATTTCCGCCTGTCTCTTGTCGATCTCGCCGAGAAGATGGGTTTAGGCACACATGACATCGACATCGTCAGCGACCCGGTTGTTCGCGGACCCACTACGATTGCGCTCGGCGGCCCGGTAGATCTCACGTCGCACCCTTTGGCACGCTTCAAGCTCGCCGAGATGGACCGCTGGCGGGCGAAGCGCGTGGTTCTCGACAAAGCGTACCGCCCCCACATGTGGCTCAACTCGTCGTTGTGGGGCAGAGGCAGCGGTGATCCGGTCAACCCGATCAAACCTGTGGCTGGAGGTTTCCTACCCCAGGTGTTTAACTACATGGTTGGCGTGTCTTTCAGTATTCCGATACTCGAATACTTTCCGCTCAAAGCGCAAAAGAACATGGCAAGAAGTAACGAATTGGCTGCCCGTGCCGATTTTGACGTAGCCATGCTGTTGCTGGAAAAGAAAGATGCAAACAGCCGCATCATGCTGGAGCAAGCGCGTAAAGTGGCGGACGAGACGCCGAAGCTAGTCGATGC
>CAZISK010000515.1:0-6124 GCA_964541355.1 uncultured Candidatus Obscuribacterales bacterium | reverse complement strand
AGGGACTGCGCGCCTGCCACGAGCGCCAGATCAGCATCGAGCAGTCTCTCAAAGACGCAGGCGTGCTGCAGACGCCGGCCCAGGACACTATCAGGCTCGGTGAGCTGTTCGTCTCTGCCAACCTCCTTAATCAGGAGAACTTGATGCAGGCCGTAGAGCTTGGACTTACCGAGAGCAAACCGATTGGACAGGTTCTGGTTGAGAAGAAAATGATCTCCAACCATCTGCTCGAATGCGCTCTTGAAGTGCAAAGAGCGGTAGCCGAAGGTAAAGTCAAGAAAACCCAGTGCGGCGACGTTCTTGCCATGATGCACTACAACAGCCTCGCGATGGAGGAGGCTATCCGGCAGCTGTCTCCACAGAAGCCTTCTGTACCGCAAGGGCTGCCCTTGTACCAGTTCCTCCAGTTGGCGGGACTGATCACAGCAAAAGATATCGAGGAGGCCTTAAAACAAGGCTCGAGAGATTCGGAGCTTATGGGTAAGATGCTCCTTCTTACTAAAGCAGTCGACGAACGCACGCTCAAGTCATCGATTCGACTCAATGACATGGTGACACAGGGCTCGCTGAAAACAGAGCAAGCCATATTAGCGATGGGTCTGTGCCAGAATCGCAACTGCACTGTCGAACAAGCATTCAAGAGTCTCGGCTGGAGCATGCATCTCGATCAGGCCTACAACAGCCAGTTCGATACGATTCCACCCTCAATGGTGCCCAATAATCCCAACACCAGGCTGCAGGAAGGCACAGGAATTTTGTCCAACCTGGACCAACAAAGAGCAGCGTCGCAACAGGAGCAGATACAGAGCGGCGCTTATCAAGCCGTCAGCGAGCAGATGCAGAGCGGCAGCTATCCAGCCGCTACTGCCACCCAGCAGATGCAGAGCGGCAGCTTTCCGGCCGCTACTGCCGCCCAGCAGATGCAGAGCGGCAGCTCTCCAGTCGCTACTGCCGCCCAGCAGATGCAGAGCGGCAGCTTTCCAGCCGCTACTGCCGCCCAGCAGACGCAGAGCGGATCACATCCGGCCCAGGGGCAGCCAGCCCAGAAGGCCGGTACATCGACGACCGATGTACCGGTAATAAGCACTGAGCTGGCCTTGCAAGAACCGGCGCCTGAGACGGAAGAGGATAAATCAGATGATGAATTCGACGACGAAAGCGGCAGCAAGAAAAAAGGTGGCGGCGGCAAGAAGCGATTGGCTGACTTGATGCCATAAGACAGCTCGGGGCAAGTCTTGCCACGATTGATTTGCCCGAGACACCCTCCAAATATGGCATCCGGAGCGGTTTTTCCGATTACCAGGACAAGCTTGAAACTGGGCAATCTAACTGATTTTGTATGGAAACCGCTTCTTGAGAAGCAATTCATGCTAAAACTAACGTCTCATTGATGGCGATTCGGTCCGCCATTTTTACTGTGTTGCATAGGAGATGAATATGCTACAACAAAAGATTTCTTACAAAAAATATGCTGCTAAAGACTACTCGCATTTGAAAGGTCTCAACGGCATTTCAGACGAAACTCTGGAAATCCACTTCGGTCTCTACAACGGCTACGTCAACAACACCAACATTCTCAATGAGAGAGTGATTGAGCTCACCGAAGCAGGCAAAGCCGGCACTCCCGAGTACGCTGAACTCAAACGCCGCTACGGCTTCGAATACAACGGTATGCGCTTGCACGAATACTACTTCGGCAACCTCAAGTCCGGTGCATCCGAACTGAAGGACACCAGCGCCCTCGGCAAATCAATTATCGAAACCTACTCGTCGCTCGACGTTTGGAAAAACGATTTTACCAAACTCGGCGCCGCCAGAGGTGTTGGCTGGGTCATCCTCTACCAGGATCCGGAAATGAAAGTGCTGTCCAACCACTGGATCAGCATGCATGAAGACGGCAACGTAGCCGGATTCGTACCGCTGCTCGTAATGGATGTTTGGGAGCATGCCTGGTTCAGAGATTACAAGCCGGCAGATCGACCCAAGTATGTAGAATCATTCTTGAGCAACGTCGATTGGGAAGCAGTAGAAAAGCGCCTGGTCAAATAACCGGCAATTACGTGATTTTGAAGAGGACCGCTCGCAGGCGGTCCTCTTTTAGTTAACAATCTAAACGAATTCAAATCTAGGCAACCTGGCTTAAATGCCCTCAGAATCTGCCTTTTCGCACAGATGTCAGTAAAAGTCTATTATTCAAATAATTTGTCAAAATCTCGTATGAGATCAAGAATATGAGGTGCAAGAGATCGTGCAAAACAGGCACGAGAAAGTTACTCTCGGTCATCCTCGTGCCTCTATCACTGCCTCAATCAAGAGACAGTTGTCACCCACCCTGCTCTACGGCGTAAATTCCGATATGAAACAACTTCAACCGCAAGATACAAGCTTCGCAGCGACCACGCCGCAAGCCGACGATACCGAAGCGGTATCCTTCGCACCAGACGAGACTCAAGCTGCGACCGAAGGGCTCGAGTCCTGGGTCGATGACACCGCATTTGATGAACTCAACGGTCTGCTCGAAGAGGTCAGCGAATCCGATGTGAGCGCCGATGAGTCGCTCCAGGAGGCTGAATTCGTCGACACGGAAGAAGCCAGCGACACCGAGTTTGGTGGCAGCTCTAATGACGACGATCCAATGATCATTTACGACGTACCGAGACCGGCGCTGACACTCGATGAAGCCTCATGTATTTTGGGCAAATCGATTCGTTCGATCGAACGAGGAATTCAAGGACGATGGGGCAATCGTCTTCCGGAAGGGTGGAAAGCGCGCAAGATGAAGATTGATGGACAGGATGAATGGCGCATTATCCCGCCGCCCAACTTTCGCATTCGTCATTCAAAAGTGCGCACGACAGGCACTCAGAGGCAAGAAGAGATGACCAACAAAGTCAGCGAAAAAGTGCGTCCCCGCGACGTGGAAGCCGCAAGCAGCAGCGGCGGCGACAGCCTGTTTGGCTTCACCCTCAACAGTCTTATTCAGACCACGGCAAAGAAGGCCAAGACCGAGCTCGCCAGAGCAGCCGAGTATGCCCTGGACAGCACGATGGAGCATCCGACCATTGTAATCGATCGCTCCGATGAAGTAGAACGTCTTTTGAGAGAGCTGGCCGATGTGCATAAAGAACTTGCATCAGAGCGCCGGGCACGCATGGAAGATTTGCGTTTGATTTCGGATATGCAAAGCTCGATGCGACTGCTCGAGATGAAGTCCTCGCAGACTGCGACCCTGAAAGACGAGTTGGCCCACGCTACCACCGCACTCAAAGAGCACCGCCTACAATATCAAGAGTTCCTGTCGTTGCCCTGGTGGAAGCGCTTGTTCCGCAGGCTTCCATAACGCTTTGTAACAGACAGCCATCAGCAACAACCGCATGGATACTTGATTCTCTTCACAGAGTCACTTGTCTGTGCGGTCTTACAGTGAGAGAAACCCTCTGGTCTGCTAATATTCTGGCATCAGTCGGATTGTATTGAGCACTGGAGGATGTTGTAATGACTGTTAAACCGCGGCGTTCTGAAGAAGTCATCAATCCCGATGTCTCATCTGCAACTACTATTCCATCACAATATTACACCGACCCGAACCTCTACAAACTGGCTCTGGAGCGTATTTTTGCTAGAAGCTGGCAGTTCGCGACCGACACCGACCGTCTCAAAGTTCCCGGTCAAATAATCAGCTGGACGATGGGAGAAGGCGGTCTCAATGAGCCGCTCATGCTCACTCGCGACGACAAGGATAATCTTCATTGTCTTTCCAACGTCTGTACTCACCGGGGAGCAGTTCTGGTCGAATCGGAATGCCATTTGAAGCAGATCCGCTGCCGGTATCACGGAAGGCGGTTCGGCCTGGACGGCCAATTCGTTTCGGCACCAGGCTTCGAAGACGTCTGTAACTTCCCCACACCAACCGACAATCTTCCTTCAATTCCGATTCAGTCGTGGAGCAAATTCTTGTTCGCATCTCTAGATCCACTGTTCTCGTTCGAAGAGATGACCGCCGACATGACCCGAAGAGTGGGTTTCTTGCCATTGCAAAGCTCAATGTTCGCGCCAGAGCACAGTCGGGATTACGTGGTCAACGCCAACTGGACGCTCTATTGCGATAACTATTTGGAGGGGTTGCATGTACCGTTCGTCCATCCATACCTCCTTCAACTTCTAGATACGAAGGGATACCGCACCGAGCTGCTGCCCTCCTCCACTCTGCAGGTCGGACCGGCGGCCAATCCCTGTGATGCCTTCGACCTGCCGAAAGATTCTCCTGATTACGGTCAATCGATCGCAGCCTACTACTACTTCCTCTTCCCCAACATGATGTGGAACTTCTACCCATGGGGACTCTCGATCAATTTAGTTCTGCCAATGTCAGTGGATAGAACTCGCATCCGTTTCCTTACCTACGTGTGGGATGAGAAACGCATGGCCCAATACTCACCCTCGGACATCGACCAAACCGAGAGAGAAGACGAGCTCGTCGTAGAACTGGTCCAGAAGGGAGTTCGCTCACGCCTGTACGACCGCGGACGTTATTCGTCGCGCTGGGAAGACGGGTTGCATCATTTCCACTCCTTCCTCACCAAACACCTGACCATCGATTAAAGATAGTTTTCCACCGTACGAAGCGGGGGTCTGAGACAATAACCATGCTAAGCCAAGTGGGTCAGGTCTGGATGCAAATGGATACGTCAAATCGAACGTCTAGCCATGCCTTGAAAACACTCCGGGTAGCGATAGACGGTCCAGCCGGTGCAGGCAAATCGACAGTTGCGCAGCTCGCCGCCAAGCGCCTGGGTTTTCTCTACATCGACACGGGTGCAATGTATCGCGCCGCGACCTGGCTCGCCGTCCAAAGAGGTATCGAAATCTCTGACGGAGAGGCAATCGCTGAAGCGGCGTCAAAAGCAAAAATACGCCTGGAACAAGGCGATGACAGCTCCGGTAATCGCGTGCGAGTGTTCGTCGACGACCAGGATGTCACACACGCAGTCCGCACTAAAGAAATTAGCGATCTGGTCAGCCCGGTCTCCAGCCACTCTCCCTTGCGCAAAGTGATGGTGGCACAGCAAAAAGAGCTGGCTAAAAGAGGCGGAGTCGTGCTCGACGGACGCGACATCGGCACAGTCGTCATGCCCGACGCCAATCTCAAGATTTATCTGACAGCATCTGCCGAGATCCGCGCCCAACGCCGTCTGAAAGATCAACAAGCGCTCGGCGAAAACCCAGTCTACGAAGAGTTGCTCAAAGCCATCGCCGAGCGCGACAATCGCGACTCGACGCGCGCTGATTCGCCGTTAAAACAGGCTGACGATGCCGTCGTCATAATCACGGACAATCTCACAATCGAACAGGTTGTGGACGCAATCGTGGAGCTCTGTCTTGCAGAAGCAGGAGAGCGACGCTAGCATCAGGACGCCTGCGTAGCTTCTCCGATTCGACTGCGTTTGAGCCGACGTCTTGCGTCAGTGATTGAACTGTTTTAAGTCGGGCATTGTGATCATCTTTCCTTTTCGACAAGGACAACTTCGATTTGCCGGAGGGCGAGCGCTATTTCGTCATCGCTCGCTTGCCGGGTGGAAAGCAGCATCGTCGGATTCCGCTTATATAAAAGTGCAGAATGGAATAAACTAACAAGACTATATTGATGCAGAGAGAATATGGAACTCGCAATACTAATCATTTCAATCTGGATACTCTCCACCTGTTTTCACGAGTTCGGCCATGCAATCACCGCCTATTGGGGCGGTGACAAGACGGTGAAGGACAAGGGTTATCTAACACTCAATCCAATTGCTTATTTCAATTCCGGTTTTTCGCTTATCTTTCCGGTGATTATTTTATTGATTGGGGGCATTCCTCTGCCCGGTGCAGCTGTCTATATCAACACAGGCAGAATCAAGAGTCGATTCATGCAGTCGCTGGTTAGCTTCGCCGGACCGCTGTTCACGTTGATTTTCTTGATTGGAATGGCGATTCTATTCCAATTCTTGCCCGCCTTGCGTGACACTATAGGCAATGCCCATTATTACGAAGTGGTGTCGGCAGCATTCAGCACCATCATTTATTTGCTGATCTTCGTCTTCATCCTCAATCTCCTTCCCATCCCACCCCTGGACGGATTTGG
>CAZISK010000514.1:0-6125 GCA_964541355.1 uncultured Candidatus Obscuribacterales bacterium | reverse complement strand
ATTCTTTCACGCACCGCCTCGTCGAAGATCTCAGCTCCTCCACCAGGCATACTTTCCAGACCAGCAGCCATCAGTCTTCTGAGGGTCTCTTCATAGGTAATTCCTTCAAGACCGGAGAGATACTCGATCTCAACTGCCGTCATGGCCTTCAAATGGATGTGAGGAAACTCTTTCTTGATGGTCGATAGGACCTCTTCGTAATAGTTGAGATCGCAAATTGGGTTCAAACCACCCACCATATGGATCTCGTTGATTCCAAGCTCGACACCCTTGCGTGCTTCATCAAGCACCCGATCTACAGTCCAGGTATAGCTGTTGTTGCCGGGATTGGCATACGAACAGAATCGGCAGGTCTCAACACAAAAGTTGGTCGGATTGAGATGCATGTTATGAATGTAGTACACGTACCTGTCCTTGCCTTCTCCTGCCATTCGGCGGCGAGCGAACTCGGCAAGCATACCGACCTTCACGAGGTCTTCGCACTGATAAAGCCGTAAGGCGTCGTCACGCGTCAGCCTGACCCCGTCAACTACTTTAGCGGCGATATCGGCTATTGGACTTTTAGCACCAATTTGTTCAAGTATCCCAGTGACCATTATTTGCATCCTCGGGCGCAATGCTTCACAAGAAGGCCAGATCCTAACATGCATTCAATGTTCGATTCATTTATGCGATTGAGTTTTTGGCTCTAATTGCACGCCCGAGGCTGTATTGGCGAGCTTCCAGGCATAGCCTATGGAGTTTGCCCTGACTCCGAAGAGAAGAAAAAACAGCGAGACCACGACAGATACGGCGGTCCAGGCCGGCAAGCCTGTACAAATCAACTTCTGACACGTATCAATTATTAACGAAGGCGTAATCGCCACAGCGCTGATCCGTACCAATTGCGGATAGGTGAGCCTGCATTTATTGAAAACCGCAAACACCTTCCCCACCAAGCCGTAAATCAAGACTTGAATGGCGCAGGTGAGGAACGAGAAGAGCCAGAAAGCGCCCAGCACGACAACGCCAAGCCAGTTCCTTACGACTTCTAATCCATCAATGTAATAGCGCCATGTGTAGGTCGTCTCTTTAACCTGGGTAAAATCGTAGACACGCTCTTTACCATCGTAGTGGAAGATTACGCGCTTTGCTTGCAAGAAGATGCCGTCTTTGTCCAAGGCAGGATCGGCTGGGTGTGCCGAAAGATCGAATGTGACCAACACCTTCCCCGATCTTGGATCCTTCACTTCGTGGAACTGGTACGGCTGATCGATGGTCATGAAGCCGTCCTTGATCTCCATCACCGGCATCTCTTTCAGCACCGGCTTCAGAAAACCTTCGACCAGATCGTTGAACAGCACGTGCACATGTATCGCCGCAAGCGCCCAGAGCGCAACCAGAACCCCGACCAGATATTTGTATCCCAACCCTCGCCAGACATGCGCTGCTTCGCGATAAATCTCCGGCGAGTACCAGCTTTTGTATATAGCCTTCCAGGGCGCGAGTTTGCTCACCATTTCAGCTCTTTGTCCAACCACCTTTGATTGACAAGCGCGGTCATGACGTGATCGCGCCATTCCCCATTGATACACAGGTAGTCGCGAGCAAAACCCTCTGCCACGAATCCCAAGCTCTTCAAGAGTCTACCACTTCGCTCGTTGGTGGGAATATAGTTCGCCATGATGCGATGGAGATTCATCTCCTCAAAAGCGTATGCAATCGAGACCAGAAGTGCCTCTTTCATGTAGCCTCGACCTTCTACGTTCTGGTCGATGCCATACCCTAAGAAAGAGAACTGCGCGGCGCGCCTGACAATGCTAGAAAAGTGGATAGTACCAATGACGGTATCAGGATGTGCTCTCTCGTACAGGCACAAATGAAGCGATCTATCGTTCTGAAAATCATCGGCATGAATCGCTAATTGCGACTTCCAGTAGTCCAATGTGTAATATTCTTGCGGATACAGCGGACTATATCGCTGCAGATGCTCGCGATTAGCCACGACATACGCCAGCATATGAGATGCTTCGTCTGGTTGGCACATTCTTATGAGCAACCGCTCAGTCAAGAGTTCCGGAATCTGCTTCAAACCTGAATTGAACTCGCCTAGTTACCTCCGCCTCCAACCCAATATCCGTCGTTGGTGCGAACGCCTTTCGACATACGCTCTTCCAGCGTGTTAAGACTCTGAATCATCGGATTGGAAATTTTGACTGGATTTTGATTTTGTTGAGCCATCGGCTCGCTCTGCGACTCCGTCACAGGTGAGAAGTCGATCTCGGGCTGTTGGCCAATACCCTGTTGTGGAGCGACTTTGGGCAGGAAGATATCATCGCCTGCCTCCATTGGATCGACCTTGTAGTGCACTCCGGAAAGACTAATCGCGCTGTCATCGAACATATTGTCTTCCGAATTGCTGGGCAACGGCTCGAGTACGCGCTCTTCGCTGTATTTGTAGGTGTCTTCAAGACGACGATTAAACTCGGTAGAGTTGAAGTTGGCAGGCTCATAATCTTCACGATGGAGCCACTTGTTGATCGCCTGACGGTTACGTTGAACCGACGATGCGGTAGGATCGCGCTGCATGTCATTGGTCATGCGCCTGCGAACCTGATTCATCGCAACCGAGCCGGTCGATTCCGAATTGTTGGTTCGGAAGCGCATCTGCTCGAGTCTTTGTCTGGTCCTCTCTAATTCCTTGAAGTCAACGACTTCGTCTTTACGCGCCAGGTTGCCTTCGAATTTTTCGCTAATTCGATTCCATAGATATTTCAATTTCTCGAACACGTATTTCATTCTCCCGCAAATAGAGCCAGTTGGAACTCCCCATGAACCCCCGGGTTGCAGTCTCACTTGCATACTTTAGCGATATTTCCGCCGAAGTAAATGGGGATTTTACGCAGAAAATGCGCGTAATTTAATCAAGCTTAGAGCCAATTTAGCTTGACATGACAGCCTGATTAGATTTTGGAGCTTGGTTAAACAGAAGCAGTGATTTTGAATGAGTAATCTGAAAATTAAACGAAGCCGATTCGCTTTCTCGATTCTTTCGGACTCACCCGCACCTGCCTCACACCAAGTGAAATCAGGTGACGCTTGATCAGTTCGAAAAATTGCTCTCTGTCTTTCGCCTTGATGACAGCCTGGTTATGCGCCTCTGAGAGCGCCACCGGATAGCCTCTGCCCTTCTCCACCTGGGCTGCCGTGACTGCCAACGTGAGCTCCCTCATCACAGCATCGTTGGCCAACCACCTGGGTACCTCACATCGGGCTATCTCACTGCCCAGATTGAAATAAGAAAAGCAGATCTGATGATCAGGAGTTAGACGCCGTGATATGGCTTGAGAGGTGAGACAGAAGGAGCTCCTCGTTCGAGGAGCGAGATGTTCGACGATTAATTGCCGATCCGTGAGCGGCCAGATCATCGAGCACGGAAACTCTTCTTCGTTGAGATGACCACAATGGTCTCTACAGTTGGTGATCTCAAAGGGACAGATGAACGTCCTGAGCATGTTGACGATCTCCGAGCTGCGGCTGTGACTGATGTAACCAATCAGAGCGATACCACTCTGCTTGAGCGTGACAAGGCAACTCTCCATGCGCTGGAGATAGGTCTCCTGATAGCCTTCCGGCATCTTATCCAGCGACCATGGTATGAGCGAACCGTCGTACATCGCTACCACCGGCAGTCCCTTGTCTTGAGCGCACAAAGCCTGCTCGACGAGAACTTCCAGCTCAAACATTGTTCGTTCAAGGCTTACAAAGAGCTCGTCTATGTGAATCCGGCGCCGATCGACGAGTGGATATAGATCATCGGGGCGATGATGGAGGCGCGGATAACTCTCTAATTTGGGCGGAAACTTCGTGCCGTAATGAATCGCCGCAAGCCCGACATTCAACAAGTAACAGTTATGAACTTCGTGATGGCTCGGCATGATCTGAGATCCGTCAACACCAACGACGGTCACCGCTGACGGTGACTCGGTCAACTTGATGTCGAAAGTAAATCCCTCCAGCGGAATTGCCACCGGCCACAGTGCCCAACCAGCATTGCCCTCCAAGCGCTCGAGGAAGCGTACATTCTCATCAATCGCGGACGTTAGAGCACCTATGGCGCGCTCCACCACCTCTTTATGAGAGGCTTCGCGAACAGCGTCTACTCCGACCTCCTGAATCTGTTTGTATACCTTAGAGAAATCAAGCATTCAAGTCCTCCATAAGGTGTTTCAATTGCGCCCTGATCTTGAACGGAGAGTTGCCTGTAGAGGGATCGAGATTTTCAATGAACGAGATTAGCCTTTTGGCTTCCGGATCTTCAGACAAGCGACAAATGCCAACCATAAATGTCAGCAAACCATCGAGAAAGCCGCCTGATTCGCTCTCATTATTCGTCGACGATCTTGCCTCCGCCGAGCCGGCCATAGCAGTCTGGAGATAGTCCACGTCATAGTCGGATATCACGATCTGACCGCCAGGCTTCGCATCAATCTCCGGACAGCAGAACAACTTAATGCACTCAAACGACTTTGGTATCACCGGTGGCACCAGTGCCTGAAGTGCAATCACGGACGTCAGTATCTGGGAGAGCCAGATCGACATGACCTCTAAGTTGACATCGAAAGGCAATGTCTGCCTTATGCTCGCGAAATTGTCCGAGGTCAACTCGACTCCCTTAGGAGGACAGTTGATCAACATCAGAACGCCATCACGATTGAGATAGAAGTCGTTGAGCTTTACCACTCCCGACAAATCAAGATTCTGAAGCACACGCAGCCGCCGCAAAAGATTGCCGGTGTAAGCACCATTTGTAGTGGTCTCTTTTCCGTTGTCGAGGACCCGTATAGTTCTCATCTCGACAAAACTGTTGGACCAGAGATCGCGCATTAACTTGCGTCCGGAAGGGCTTTTCTCGTTCGGGCTCGAATAACGCAGAAGCCATCCATCTACATGCCCCCTGAAAAGTGGCTCCTGATGCTCCTCTTCTTTGTCGCGCAGACAGGCGATCTGTCCTCTTGAATCGATTGTATATCCGATACTGGAATAAAGTTCTTCACTGTCTACGACAGACTCAGAGGGACCGTCGATTTGCAATATTGTTTTTGACAAGGATGTGACGCTCACGTATGCGCTTGGAGAGAGTACGGCCCCTTTACGCCTGACCTTCGTAGCACCTATTTTTTCCGATATCCTGCGCATGGCTATAACAGCCTTGTCAAAAGTCGTTGACGGCATGAGAACGAGGTAATGGGCTGGTTGCACGAAGCAGATCCGATCTTCTTCTCGCAGGAATTTAAACAGTACACTGACAATCGCCTTGTCGAGGACCTCCTTCTCTTGGGTGCTCGCTTTCTTATATTCGAGCACGGTAACGGACGACAGGCAGAAATCGCGTTGGTCCTTCTGAAACCGCCTGCAATACCGTGAGACAGTCTCCTGGAATGCTTCGACACTAAGCGGGCGGCGATTGTTGTTGCGCCGCTCCAAGGTGTCAGAACTATTTTTACCCGGATTTTGACGGCGCTCCAAAATGAAGCCGCCTTTGGGCGATCGCCGTTGATGGGAACCGGTTTTTCCTGAGTCTTTCTTCACGTTCGCCTCGAAGTTCTAATAGTATGTTACCCGCTGTGAGGTCGCGGAACTCTACAGTTTCCATGAGATCTGGGTAGTTTGCTACAATCAACAAATCGGTGATTCTTCGCGGAGCGGACGCCAATGGCAACAAAGATTACTCAACTGCTACCCTATGATATGGACCTGGGGGCTACTCTGGCAGGAAGAGTAAATCAGATTCGAAACTTTAGAAATCTCACCGTTCGAGATCTGGCAAAAGCTGCTCGCATGACGGTGGCTAGAATCGAAGACATCGAGTCTGGTCTGGAGACATGGCTCTCTTCACCCGATAGGCAAGTGCTTGCCAAAGCGCTCCGTATTGAACCGAATATGCTGCTCGAAGTTGAATACCGTCCACCCCAGGAGACCGAGCCGGAAGAGCTGGGCACCGTCAACCGCGAGTTGATCGAGGAGCTCGCCGACGCCGTGCTTAACGGCGAAAGACAGATTCCATGTCCTCGTTGTCAGACACCGATGAACTGCAGCGTGCAAGAAGCTATCGATCTGGAGGATCATCACATATACCTGCCGAT
>CAZISK010000513.1:0-6135 GCA_964541355.1 uncultured Candidatus Obscuribacterales bacterium | reverse complement strand
GTCATCTGCGACCGGGCCCTGAGTCATCTCTTCTCTCGATGTATAGTGGCTAGGTTCTGTGACCGTTTTCCAGAGAAATCATGAGCAGCCTGTTCCGTGAAGGAAGCAGAATGTTGTAGCAACCACGACCCCTGCTAAAGCAACATGCACGATATTAAAGGCGGCGGAGGAAAACGAGGACCGCTTCCTCAGCTACATACAGAGTTCCTATTGAATAATTGCCTAAAACGATTAGGCGTCCATATTATGTACCTGCGCTTATTAGGAACACCTCTTTAAACGTGCCAGAAACGAATTAGGCAGTCCTGATAAGGTCAGACCTTAAAGGCTTCGGTCAGCTTGAGCTAAGTAGTTCACAAGAAGTTCGGACACCACTTTCCAGATAATCAATAGTTCGATAATAGGGCGCGGTCGCGCACTCAGCTTTGCGGATTCACGAATGGCGGGACACCCTGCTAATGCATATACTCCTGGAAGAAGAAGAAAACACACGTTTTGCAGCACCAACGCTTCCCACCGGGGGAAACTCAAATGAAACAACTAACCCGACTCTTGAGAATCCTTTTTCATCAGACTCTATTGACCCACAAGGAACACCGTTTCGATTTCCAGACGATACCTGTCAGCACAGTCGCGAAGCGCGATCTCTCTTCGCTTCTAATCGAGATTGGTCCGCCTCCACTCATGGGTTAAACACCGAACACAAGGCGACCTTGGTGAAAAAGCGCAGACGCTCAATGGAATGATGACGGCGTGCGCAGATTAAACGAGATCAAGTAACCATAACAGATGCAACAGTGCTCTTCAACGCACCATCTGACACAAATCATAGTATTTTTTTGTCCAAACAGCTCCAGATCTTCGCTCGAACAGCTGTCGACACCCCAGACGCGGTAACCGCCTCGAGAGGCGGTATGGTTATGACCCAGCCGGGCGCATGGAGGAAGTGCTTTGAGCAGCTTGGCATTGCCACCACCAACTACTCCATAGTCAGCGATAAAAGCAGCCATCAAAGAGTGGACCATGTCATAAACAGCCTTTCTCCGTTTCTTAGATCGAACCGCATCCGCCAAGATTTCCGACTTGCCGATGTGCCAGGCTTGGCACATCCTTGTTGGACGAGACGTATTTTTCAGGCGCCAGAGTCTTCGCGATCGATGGTACGGAAGCGAGCGCTGGTGGCGCCCAAGACAAGACATGGCGGAAACGCATTCATGGCTTAACAAGCTTGATTGGAGGACCGGAGGTATACGTCTTGGGAGGCTTACGCATCCCTATCGCCTCTAAATCTTCGCGTGCTCTGTCCGCTTCATCTTTTATCCCGGCGTCGGCCACACTTCTCCGTTGACACAAACCCTGATAAGAGATCAGTGAATCGCTGCTTTAAAACAATCGTACAAGTAATAGACTTGTTGTCATGTTAAGGCTTCAGAAATTAAATGCTAAATCCAACTCGTCGCAAAACCACTGACCGAAATGATCCGATTCTGCTCCTTGTCGCTGTTCTTCTTACCGCATTGAGCATAATTTTTCCATTCAGGCACTTGGCTAATCTTGGCGGAGATCGAGCGGCGTCAAATACTCCAGCGCCAGATTGCTTGTTGGATGATTTTGTTCAGGTGTTAGTGACCATGATTGTTGTGCCTTTGTGCTGGCGGGTGCTGAGCAGCAGGCGAGCGCCGCTCTGGATACTCGGAATCAGCGCATATTTACTGGTAACCGCTATCAGTGTTTTGTTGGGTGTTTTGTTGAGAGTTTTGTTGAGATGTCTGCTCGTGAACGGACTGATTCCGGACCCTAGTTTCGGCTTTCGGCTGGTCTATGAATTTATCAGCCCACAGCTTTAGCAACTTGCTAAACGAGCTTTCAAGCGTTACAAGCGATCCGCGTAGGTACTCGGCCAGGATCGGTGGTGCCGCCAGGCGATCGTTTCCAGCTCTGGACACCCCTTATAGTCTCGCTTGAAATCCGCTCCAAACCCCGATGCCTACATTGTTTCATAACCTGTATTGGCCGAGTACTTACCGATCCACCGACCCGAAATATTCGGAGGACGACGGACGAGTCAGTCGGCTTATGAGTCATGCCATGGCATTGAAGTCCGGTATTGGTGAACATAGCTTGTGGTCAATCTCTCGTGGACTTGCAAGAGGCCCAGAAAGTAGAGGCGACTACAAAAGAATGATGGATTATGGCGATTCGCAGCGATTTAATGACTAAGATGGAAGGAGAAATCTTTCACAACAAGCTCTGATAGAGCTGACCAGCTGGTTCATCTATCTGATCGGAGGAGAGCCGCGATCGACGTCGATTACTGCAAATCTTGTGTAGTCAGACCACCGAAGACCTCGAAAGCACTCCTTCTGTCCAGAGATAGCTTCCAGTACGAACTCGATTGGCTTCGTTTTCAGTGGTTGGACTTCTCGCCACCGGATAGAATGCGAAGAAGCTTGCGAGCCTGGTTCTCGTTGATCACCTTCCAGGTACTTCTGTCTTTAACTACATAGTCCCCAGAGACATCCTTGGATAGCCTGGAATAAACCTGAATTGTCTCGCCGTCAGTTGTGGCACCACCATGCAAATGAGCAAAATTTTCTATTAAAGAGATCGGGACTGTTCCATCGTTGCGATTCGCCGCTTCTAGAAAGTCTTGTGGAAGCAAAGTCCTGCTATCAGATTGGAACAGCTCCAGTCGATCGATAGCCGGCTTCCGGAACAATGCCGGGGGCTCAACCTTCTTGGATGCAGCTTCGGATGGCTTCCATCGGGCGCTAAATGCGGGCGCGGAGGGAGGAGGTTCGTCGAGCAAGTGGCCAAGCTCCCAGTCGAGATTCAGGCGATGCGATGTATCCCGTTGTTTTCGTGCGGCTTCGAAGCTCGAGACGACAGCTTGTCTTTCCGAGACATCGAGTTTCGAGCGCCAGAGGGGATCAGGCATGCCGATCTTTAACGGAGAGGTGGTACCAGCTACAGTATCGCTGATCAACTCCACGGGACGTCCACGCAAACTCTGCACATACATATCTGCAAGAAGCTCTGGTTTAATTCCCTTTCCTGACCTAAGCTCAGGGCGTGATTGCAGGAGCTCCTCGAAAAACTTGGCTAACTCCTGCTTCTGTGCGGGTTCGCCATATCGACTCAATTCACCGGTCTCAGCGCTCAAAACGTGACGTTTGCCATTGCTAATGTCGAACGTGAATCCCTTTTCCGGATCGATTTTGAATTCAGCGCTTTCAAGACCGACATAACGATTCTCTCGCATCCATTTCGCCATAACCGGACCGATTTTCTTTGCATCGAGCCTTGTAGCATCAGTTTCGGAAGTGAAGAATGGGCTGGAGCCGATACTTCGAGTCGGATTCAGAAGCTGCTCAATAGCTGGGGCAGATGTAGATCGCCTACCGGAAAGGAACTCTTGCGGGTCGGATGGATACAGTCCGCCATATGTCGAAAGTGGGCTTTGAGTGAAGATTTTGCTGGAAACACCTGTAAGAGGTATGTAGTTCGACATCGTTCTGGCGTCGAGCTGAGCTTCTGACATTGGTTTATCCGGATTGAGAGCTTTGTGCATTTGCAACACGATCGCCTTCTTGTCCTCGACGGAGCGACCAAACAGATTGAATTCCGAGTGAGTCTCCTGTAGGTGTCTGAAATATCGTCTTGCTTGATCTACGTCTTCAGCCGCCAGTGATTTCGTATCTGGTGGCTTCCGCTCTTCGTGTTGCTCTCCGCTCTTTTCATAAGCTTCCTGCCATAGTTCCAGTGCCTGCCTACGCTCGCGATCGCCACCGTAAAAGATCATGTCGCCGAGGAGTGCGCGCGCCTCTCCACGGATGATATCAGAGACCTCGCCGTTGACGTACGTCTCCGCCACCACCCTGGTTCCATCGGCCACGTCTTGACGCGCTGCACTGTTGATCAGCATCCAGGCTGCCGACATACGAACCCTGTCGCTCTGATGCTTCAGCGCATCTTTGAGTACATCTCGTCTGGGATCAGGCTGGTAGGGAACCAACGGTTGGTCCTTGAATGTAGAGTACAGCGCTTCCACAACCGCACGATAATTTCCCGGTTGTTGCTCGCTGAGCAGAGCTTTTAGTCGCTTCACATCGGTATTGATAGAACCGGACAGTCGAGAAGGCGCGCGATCGTGGACGCTACCTGCACCGGCGAAGAGCGCACGAGCCTCTTCATCACGCATCACTCCGTGCTCATTGACTTTCAATCGATGCAGATCCGGGGGGTCTATATTATGGGACGGTGTCCAACGAGGCAGAGTCCTCCGCGCATCGTGGTTCGACGCACTCCACGCTGGACGTCGATCTTTCCTCGACAACTCGGTCCACTTTGTCCGCACTCCGTCGAAGTTGCCATCGGCAAACGAAGCAGTTACCGCCTGCAGGTCCAATTTGCTTTGTTTAGAAGAAGCCATCAAGTCTCGAATTCGCACATTCGAGGCGGCGGAAGTGTCACCTTTTTCCTGTGCAATGAGCTTCGAGACAATCACATCTATTGCCTGCACTTCCTGAGACTCAGTCAATGGCAACTCTGGAAGGATGGAAGCGCGAATCTTTTGATCTACGGGGTTATGGCTGGCACATTTAACTCCATTGAACAATGCCGACATTTGAGCAGCTTCGAAGTCCGCACCAGCCTTGTGAGGACGAATACTGGCATCATACTCCGATCTAATTGCAGCGCTGAGCTGCTCCTTGTCCAAGCCGGTAATCGCCATAATCGCATCTTTCATTTCATTCAAACTGCCGTCCTCGCGTATGAACAGCAGTCCGGATCGAGGCGATCTCTCAAAATAGTTAATTGCCCTGGAGTACTCGTTTGGTATTGCAAACGGTGGCACAGCGGCTGGACCTTCCGTTGCAACCAAAACATCTCTCAAAGTGTTGTAAGCAAAGAGTTGATCGTCTAGATTGCCGTAACTGGCGATGTCAGACAAGACGGTCATGGCTTCTTCCCGACCGACTTCATGACTGGAGTGAACAGCAAGATGTGCCAGTTTCCTCATTGCGGTCTCTCTATCGAGTGGTAGCGCGCTCTGGGACATCATCCATGCCGATGCCAGCGAGACCCGCTCGTTGTCGTTGTCAATCGCATCAAGGAGGAATTGACGACGAGGATCGTCTTTGGACAAGAGTGGTAAGTCGGCATTCGCAGTGATGATAGCTCTTGCGAGTTGTTCTTGATTTCCGGTGTAAAGTCCGGCTTTTGCGGATTCAAGCCTGGCAAGCTCCGTTTCTGCACTAAGCCGGTCCTGCTCTACAATGCTCGTGTGAAGAACCTGAGCAGCTGCAAACCGAACTCTCAAATCCTTGGATTCAAGAGCCTGTAGAAGCTTACCTCTGCGCGTATCGCCCTCAGACGTTATAGAAATAATCTGTCCGCCTGGAGCGTATGAATCTTTGACCAGCGGATTTTTTTTGTCGATAAGCACGTCGGAGCTCTTCGTACTGAGGTCTTGTTTGGAGGCAGACAAGGCCGTCTGCATGCGCTCGAGCATGGCAGCCGCATCTCCCTCGGGCTTTGCGGTGTGGGCCATCCATGCCACGCCATGAACCAGCTGTTCGGGCGTTCGAATTTTTTCGATGCCGTATTCGCGCTCCTTCATGGCTACCAGGAGATCACCGGCCTCTTTCTGAAAGATGCGTCTTTGACCGAATTCGGTTAGCGCATAAAGTTTGTCCCGAACATCGATCATCTCCTTGCAATCCGCCGGTAAACCAGATTCCGCCAGAACTTGTGTTGCAGCCAGCTGCACTCGTTCCACTTTGTGCCTGAGAGCCTGATGCAGGACACGAACTCTAGGGTCGTCAATACCAGCAATTCGATAATCATTTTGCGACTGGAGGATCTTTCGAGTAATCGGTTCAAAGTTGCGCTCCTGCTGATCTTCCACCAGTTGGGTCTGAATGGACTCGGCCTCAGTCTCTAGCTTTGCTCGCAAATTCGAATCATCTGGAATCCGGCCGGGTCTGGCACCACCATCGGCGCTGGATGCGGTGCGTGCACCATCTCCGGTTGTATTTCCGGAGATCTGCTTAGTGGAACTATCTACGATACCAGAACCGGTGCTGGCTGACTTGCGGACCTCTCCACGAAGCCCGGCTACCCCGTAATAGA
>CAZISK010000512.1:0-6136 GCA_964541355.1 uncultured Candidatus Obscuribacterales bacterium | reverse complement strand
CATAGTCGGAATCAAGCAAATTCATAAACCCCGTAAAATCAAGCTTTTCAGTGGACAAGGTCTTTTGTTTTTCCATCAGGCTCATCTTGTATGGATCAGGTCCTTCGCCCTTCCAAATCAACTCCTTGAGCTTGTCAAAGTCTGGAGGAAACTTGGTGTGATCGTCATACTTCGCTTTTGCAAAGCTTTTCGCTGCCGTGATATTACATGTGGTGAAATCAACACCCGCCAAATTCGATCCTTTGAACTCAGCACCGGTAACATTTGCACCACGGAAAACGGCATTTTGCAAGTCCGCATTGGAAAACTTGGTCTTCTTAAGAATCGCCCCGGTGAACTTGGCGCTGGACGCCTCGATATTAGAAAGATTGCTGCCGGACAGATCTGTGCTATCGAAGTTGCAGTTGGTAAAGTCTGTTCCTTCTGCCCTGAACTTCTGCATCTCGGCGCCGGAAAAATCGCTATCTTTAAACTCTAGTGCAGTGAACAGAAAATCATTAAGGTTAGCCCCTCTCAAATCACACCCCTGAAAACTGGCATGCTTTTTGACATGATCGGCAGTGTTGTTCCATTGTAAAAGCCCGAGTTTTCCGGCTTTCAGCAAACCAAAATAATGTTTCCCAAGTACAACTTTTCTAGCTTCCTCTGGCGCAAGATCGCCCAGCGCCTTTTTCCTGGCGTCGTCAACACTTACAGTCGAGTGACTTTCATTTGAGATCTTTATGCCACTGCTCAAGTAGTCCACAGTCAATTTGTACAGCAAATCATTGCGGTCCAAGACCTTGTTGTTCGCCTGATCTGCGTGATCCTTCACGGTAATGACCACTGTATCAATCAGCAATTCAGCACCACCGATCATGTACTCAGCCGCAGCGAGCGCTAAGCGCATGTCGCATGCTCTGAAGTGAATTCCCGTGTACAGATAGGGATTGTCCCTGAGGTAAGTTTGAACGTACTTCGGCTTTGAGTCCGTGAGATGCGATGCTATCTCCAACTCCCTCACGCACTCAGTCCCTTCCACCCAGACGTTGACCCGATACGTGTGCAGTTTGAGAATTTCTTCTTCCAGTAACTTAGACGACTCTACCGCGGCTTTCGCACTATTGGTTGCAACGACCCTTTCAGCAAATTGACTTATCCAGACCGCCTTTGTAGCTTGAAACAACTGGTGGTCCTGCAGCAGGTACTCATCCTCGGAACACGTGACTGTCAGAGCATCGATCAACAAATCTGATAGTTTCAAAAGGTTCTTCACAGCGCCGAAAGCCAGCGACAGTTCGGAGAACTTCTCCTCGCTGAAGGTCACATCATTCGGTTTTCTAATCAGAGCGGATAAAGCGCCATTCGCTTTTCTGACTCGAGCCTCTCGAACGATTCCATCTTTGAGAATCAGCACCGACGTTTCGAAAAATTCAAGATTACTCAGTGATTTCGCCAGTACATCTATCGATTCTCTCACCGTTGATTGCATGATCTCTTCTCCACTGTACCTGGGTTATGTACCATCACCGAAGAAATTTGAATCGCGTGCTCTAGAAACAATGCGCTTCTCAGGATCGAGACCAGCAAAGCCTCTCCGGACACGGTTCGGCCTAGCTGTTATACACTTCAAAACATCGGGAAAGATAAAATCTTCCGCTCAGAGCCTGACAATCGGCATAGCTCAGGTGATCACCACATACGATACCATCCAAGGAATCAACCGCTGGTGGTGCTCAGCAATTCGATATCCTGTTTATGAACTATCTCACGCAGATAAAACCGAACCATCTCATCCGGCTCGCCATCCGCCACAATTCGCCCTCGGTGCATGACAATAACACGATTGCATACTCTTTTTACCATTCGCAAATTGTGAGAAACAAAAAGCACAAGGTTGGCAGAGTCGATTAGCTCTGTCATCCGCTGCAGGGCTTTGTCTACGAAGCGTTCGTCTCCCGTGGAGAACACTTCGTCAATCAACAGAATGTCCGGACAGATCGACGTTGCAATCGAAAAAGCAAGTCGAGCCACCATTCCTGACGAGTAATACTTTACCGGAAGGTCAACGAACTCCTCGAGCTCTGCGAACTCGATAATCTCTTTCTCGACATTCTTCAGGTCCTTACGAGCTCTTCCGAGCATCACCCAGTTGATGAGAATGTTCTCTCTGCCGGTAAGTTGAATGTCAAATGCGGTGCCCAGTTCAATCAGCGGTGTGACGCTGCCGGCGACCTCCAGGCAGCCAACGTGAGGCGAGTATATTCCGCTTATAGCTTTCAGAAGCGTCGATTTTCCCGCACCGTTCAACCCGATGACCCCGACGACCTCACCACCGGATACATGCAAATCAATACGATCGAGCGCATTGAAGCGCAATTCCGTACTGCTTTGCCAACGTACACAGAGCAACTTTAAAATGGTCTCCTTGAGACTCGCTGAGCAATTCCCATACATGGAGAACTCCACTGTGACGTCATTTAGCTGTATGATCGGCTTCATCTGTTTAATACTAGAGTCGATAAATAATCTTGGGAGCTCTCCAGAGATAGAGCGCTACACCGATGGTAGTTGCCACTATGGATAGTGACCAGACTACGCAGTTCTCTTGAAGAGACGGAATCGAGCCGTTGCAAATCAAATTCCTGTAAAGGTTGAGATAATGCAGGAATGGGTTGTACTGATACCACACCTGGAGATGAGCAGGTATTGACGCTGCAGGATACAAAATTGGCGTAAGATAGAAGATGCCACCAAGTGCGACACCGACAATATGAGCTACATCACGGAAATAGACTGTCAACACTGACAAGACAACCGTCATGCCGAAAGTAAATACCAGTGTCGGCAATATTGCAATCGGAAGAGCCAGCAACGTTGGATGGCACTTAAGACCGACGATGGCTCCAAGCAGTACCAGGGCAACCAGACTGAGCGCGAAGTTACAAGATTCGGTCCCGACAATAACTAGAGGGAAAACGAGTTTGGGCACCGGCATCTTCTTCAGATACCCTTCCGCCTCCACGAGAGCTCCACAACCGGCCACCATCGTCGAACTCATAAAAGTCCACGGAAGCAGCCCGCTGAAAATGTAGAGGGCAAAATCACGCGGGTCTTTGCGAAAAAACAGCGAGAAGACAAGAGTCATGATTGTCATCATCGCAAGCGGATTTAGCAAGCTCCAGAGAAATCCAAGGAAGGATCTCTGATAGCGGCGACGAAGGTTGTTGATCACCAGTGTAGGCACACAGGCTCGGTAGTTCCAGAGAGACCGCAACTCCATAGATGCACGCGACAGTAGCGACTCCCGGTCGCTATGCCTGGAATATATGTGAGTTAAACCGACGGTCTGAGGCATGGCTCAATTGTAGCGGGAAGCCTTACCGCCGCGGTTTAAGCGCATTCAATACGCAGCATAGCCAGAAGGGCTCTGCTGTATATAATTAGCCATAGAGACTACGACCGTGCAGCCAAGATTGTGGTTACCGTACTCGGCGCCGCATCATGTCGTCGAGCTTGTCGAGAGCTTCAGCAAGCGATACACGCTCGAAGTAGTTGAGACTTCCGTCCGACATCGTGAATGCCGCTTTCGCGCGTTTGATCCTGTCGAGCTCATTCTGCAACCGTTTTGCTTCCGATCCGTTCAGCTTTCCAGTTTTTATGCCTTGCCTCATGAGAAGCTCGACATTCTGCTGCCGACGATCTATATCGCTCCAGGCGAAGTTCTGTCCTTTCATACGAAGGTCAATTTCAGCGTTCAATCGATCGAGATCGTGGACAAGAGATTCAGTCTCCTTCAGGTCAAAACCGCCCTGAGAATGAGCGAAGGCAATCTTCGCCTTCTGAATCCTGTCTACCTCCGATTTAAGGTTGTTGCCGATGTCGGAAGGGATTTTCTTTGTCGCCAGCCCATCTGATATTCGCTTGGACGTGTTGGCAATTCCTTCGTCCAGACCTGTCCAGCGAGTCGTCGAGGCTTGAAGCGTCGCATCGATCAACTTGGTGAGCTTATCCAACTCGATCTTGATCGTAGCAGACTCGGCATAGCTCAAGCCATCGCCGGAATATCGAAAACTCAATTCCAACCTTGAGATGTCTTCCAACTTCGACGTGAATTTTTCGATTTCATCAAGACTGCAGGTACCATTAACGACTGCGTTGGCCAGCTTCCTGTCTATGTCTTCTTGAATGCGAGAGATACTGGGCAGATCGACCTTGGTGTCATGCATGTTTGCTTCGATGCCGGCGGCAAGCTTTTCAAGCAAGTACGAAAGAGTGACCGCCTCGCCTCGACTGATGCCACCATCTGCGGTGTAGTCTCTTTCCAGCTCACGAATTCTGGCAAGCTCTTTTCTCAAATCGACAGCTTCAGCATTAGTCAAATTCCCGTTGTTGACACATACTGCGATTCGCGACTGCAGTTCGGCGGCTCGCTTGTTCAAGTCGGGTGATGCGATTTCGGAGTCCTTCAACTCTTCGTTGAGCGAGCCTTGAAAATCCTTCCAGTCCTTCAGCAAGCTGACTGCCTCGGTCGCCGTCAGTTTGCCGCCGGAGCTCTTGAAGCTCGTCTCCTCGGACGTGACCCGCGACAACTGGTCTTTCAAGCTGCTCGATTCCACTTCGGTCAGCTTTCCTGAGGCGATACCTTCATTAAGCTGCTCGTTGAGCGCCGTCTTCAGATCATCAAGGTTCTGGCTGTGCGTGCTGTCGTGAATACCGCGCTCGACCTTGGCTGTCAGTTGTTGAAGTTCTAGAGCGATGATCAATTTGTCACGGTCGTCGGGCGAACTATCGGAAGACGCCAGACTGGCTTTCTTCTTCGAAATCACATTGAAATCGTCGAGGAGCTTCTTGGCCTCGAGCAGCGAAAGGTTCCCGCTGGTAACACCAGAGACAATGCGGGCATCGAGGTTTTGCTCGAGTATGTCCAGCTTCGGAACTTCAACAGTCCGATCGTGCAGGCTGTCCGAAAGCTTTTGCGTGAGCTGCTCGATCGAGGTCGCGACAGACAGGCTCGCGTCAAGCGGATAAGGACGATCGTCGCCGCCATGATCGTAATTGCGCCACTTAGTTGAGATGCGCTTCCATTCAGCGGCCAGGTCATTGGCCTCCTTATCCGTCAACCGCCCCTTCGTCCGCGCTGTGGATATGCGTCGATCGAGAACGTCCAATCGTTCATTTATACTTGGTGACGAATTGGTCAGATCTACCAATCTTCGATTAACGGCGCTGGACAACTTTTCCAACTCCAGCGCTAATGCTTTCTTCTCCGCCTGACTGATGCTGGAATCGGACTCGGATGAGGAGGTCTGCAGAGTATCAAGCTGCAAGACTTGCTCTTTGAGCCTGTAAGCCTCTCCTAGAGTCAATTTGCCGGTCACCAATCCGGCGGCGATTTTTTCTCTTATTTGCTCCTTCTTGCGGGCAAAATCGTGAGGGATCACTGCCATAGTATTAGTAGAAAACTTATCGACTGCTGAGGACAGCTTCTCCAGATCCAGAGCCAGCTCAAGCGTCTCAACACTAGTTAATGGCCGGCCGAATCGCTTGAGCTGGGTCTCCCGATCGGCAATTCGCTGAAACTCCTGCTTCAAATCTCTGGCTTCCGACTCATCAAGTTTTCCTGACGAGATGCCGTCACCGATGCGTTTTTCCAGCTCGACCTGCAGCTTATCGATGCTCGGCAGCTGATACTGGCGGTCGTGCATAGTCGACTCCAATCGCGAGCTGAGAGCATCAAGCGAAAGGGCTAACTGTAGTGAGTTATGTTCTGAAAGTACAGCACCTTCAGCGGAATAAGAGCCCTTGAGCAATTTAATTCGGTTTAGCTCATAGGTAAACTCATTCGCTTCCTGCTCGGTAAGTCTTCGAGAATGATGCGCGTCCGCCAATCGCGCTTCGATTTCGTGGATTCGAGCATCGAGGTCAGCACCGGATACGGTGCGATCGCCAAGCGACTGCTCGAATTGCCGGCTCAACGTATCGAGCTGAAACAAAAGCTTCAGACTCTCCCAGGTCGACAGGTTGCCCGACGAGGCTCTGAAGGTCGCCTCCAGATCGCTTATCTTCTCCAGTTCATCGTAAAACGGCTGCGCTTCATTGCGAGTCAACCTACCGGCGCTGACTGCATCCTTGACTCTGCGCTCCAACTGCGACT
>CAZISK010000511.1:0-6142 GCA_964541355.1 uncultured Candidatus Obscuribacterales bacterium | reverse complement strand
CGTTCAATTCGATTTCAGGGCGGATTAATTCGATTCTCAGCTGATCATCCTGGCAGGGTTGCGCACAAGAATTTTGTTGAGCGTCTCGGCGCTGACCTCGCGCTTTTCCAGTCTCGGGACGATAGCTCTGAGAATATGCCCATATCCGTAGCCGCCGAATTGAAGCAGATGAATCTTGTTGCAAATGTCCTGGGAAAGCAGAATCCTGTCTTCATAACCCGCTTCAATGAGATCGAGCAGCATATCGATGCGCTCCCAGTCGGTGGGCTCTTTCTTGGCTGATTCAGCAAAGGCGAACTCGGAGCCGAAGGTGTCGAGCTCAACGAAGACTCCTCGCTCAGCCAGCGATTTGGCATATGAAATATCATTTGATTCGTCCACATGGCTGAATACCACGCGATCGATGGCTGCCCCTTCAGCTTCAAGCAGATCCAATACCGCATGACCCTCGCGTTGGAAAATCGAAAGGTGGACGTTGATTGCGAGTCCTGTCTGCTTTTGGACCCGCACAGCCGCGCGCAAGACCTTTTCCTCATCTGGAAAAACTGGCGAGCTCGTACCAATCTCGCCGATAATCCCTGCTTTGATCGAGCTTCCGTTGATGCCTTCCTGGATCTCCTTGAGCATGAACTCTTCAAGCTCACCGACGTCGGCATCCTTCACCCAGGCCGGATGTGCCTTGCCGATATAAAAGCCTGTCCCGGCGATAATGTGAAGCCCGGTCCGGCTAGCGAGTTGAGCTAACTGTTCAGGATATGGACCAAGGGTGCGCGTGCTCAAATCCACAACACATCCGCCGCCAAGCTTCTTGAAATCGGTAAGCTCTCGGGCTTGAACATTGACATCTTGAAGGAGAAGATTGTCCCAGCAATGGTAGGGGTCGCTGACGAGTGTGTCGCGCAAGGCTGGCGTAACCGGCTCCCCAACCAGGAACGCCCTGTCCGTCGATTGTGGAGTTGAGAAGAGGCAGGTCAGATCTATCAGCAGATGCTCGTGCGTCAACGTCACGCCGAGCTCTTGGGCGCTGATCTCGCCTAGTACCGTCATTACGGACATCGTCTAATTACAACTCGCTGGCTGGTCAAAAGATTATAGTGCTTTCAGTCGACAAGGACGCGAACCTGAAAACGCTGCGCTTCAAGCTTCCGGACATGAAATTACAGGCTTCCCGACAAAGAAGGAAGTTTCTGGTCGAGAGTTTGCGTATTGGGCGAGTTGGCACTCGGGCTTTGAGCAGGTTGGACAATCTGTCTGTTTTGCGGGATGAACAGACCGTTCTTTTGTCGCCTCATGCCTTGTGCCGCCTGACGCCGCCACTCGGCAATCGCATCTTTTGCTAAACCAAATGTAGTGCCCTCTCTTTCGACAATCTCTATAAAGTTCCAGGCACCGCGCACCGGAGTGCAGGATTCCAAACCTGGAGTAACGAGCATCAGCCCTGAGAGCGGATACTCCGCGCACACGAAGCCAAAAGTCACGTCTTGTACGGCATCTCGACTCAGCCGCATGCGCTCCGAGACGACACCACCATTGATATCAGTTCTGCCCAGGGCAATCCGCAGCATCTGCTCAAAGTCCCATGTTCCATCGAAAACAGGTGCACAATTGACATACCGGGGACAGTTGAGAAGGATAATGCTGTCGGTGGCGGCAAATTCCGCTTTGCGTGCGCGAAGCGCATCGAAAGTACGTTTTTGAACTGCCCATGAGATTTCCCATGTCTTGCCCAGGTTCCAGTTGACCATGGTAAATACTACAGCAGCAACGCCCACTAACGCGTACACGGCTAAGGCACGCGCCGTCGTCCATTTGCGTCCTAGAGAGATCAGGAATCCGGTTAGACCGGCCATGATTAATGAGTAGCCGAGGGCGCCGCCAGTGTTGATTCGATTGAGAATTGTGGTCAAGGTCGGAGCGTATTCTGGGTTGAGCCCGAATATTGTGTAGGAAAAGACTGCCGCCAGCGCTCCAAGGGCGGTAAGCAATTGCGCACCCTTGGCCTGTGCGTTGCCGCCTTGCTGTCCGTCCGCGCTTCTGCGATCGCTGAGCGCTGCCAGCAAAAGTCCACCCGAGATCACGGCAAACAGGGCGACCAGACGAGCGATTGTACCGCTTCCCAGTCCGTCGTTTTGCAAAAAGTTGTTGACGTGACCTTGGATGAAAGGCGTTGTCGCGAAAGGAGAAATATTGTACAGCCCTTGCCATACGACATTTGCCATCAGTCCGGCATCGAGATGGATTTTGTGCAGAGCCGGCTTCGAGATCGCAGGGACGAGATAGCGCTGGTAAACAAGAAGGCTTGCGATGATCAGTGCGTATGGGACGCTGTGCACGACAAGGGTCTGGAGTTTTGCAAAAATTGAGTCAGACCGTTTTCCGGCTGCCGTATATGCCACTACATTTAGTGCTGCAAAAGGCAGAAAGGGTTCATACCCATATATGCTAAGCGCGAAAGCCGCATAAGCAATAGCGAGCCAGGCTGCTTTCTTTGATGAGTCAATCGCCTTGAGCGTAGCCCACAGGCTGACCAGGTACAACATCAAGCTCAGCGTTACACAACTACCGACCGCCCAATAGTGCGTTGAGTCGTGCACCGGAAAAAGCGCGAAGATTACTGCCGCTGTGAAAGCGAGAGCTCGGCTGCCGCAAATTCTGGCCGCGGCCAGGAAGAGCAGGAAGCAGGACGCGATTTCCATGACAAGATTGGAGAGACGCCAGCCCCACGGTTCGCAACCGCTGAAATAGAAAACGGTACCGAAGTGCAGCGCCTCCAGCGGTCGAATTAATACACGCGGATCTGTGGTGAGATATTTGTAGATCATCTCGAAGTAGCTCTGAGGTCCGAAAGTCAGCTGCCTGAGCATGAGCCAGTCATCCAGATAGAACCCGGTCTTTTTGTAGTACGAGCCGAATGAGATCAGATGGATAGTAATTAGTATCGCTAGAAGCAGCGTCGTAACCACCCAGGGATGCTGTGCCGGCCAACGAGCGAAGAACTCCCATCCGGTTGCCGACCGGAGTGAAGAGCTATTAGGCTTTTGGTCCGCGAACTTCGCACCGCCAGTGGAGTCAGTCGCTTGCTGCACAGGAGCCATCGTGTATAAACTCAGAAAATACTTTCCATGGTTGTCATACTCTAGCAAATACAAACTGCGATTCACTTAGCTAAAGTTCATAAGAGGAAATGTCCCGTCCGTTCAGGGTTGACCTCTTGAGATGACGGGCGGCTTAAACGAATTAAATGTCTCATCGATCTTCCCACCCCTATTATGTTTTGGTCCAGTCTATCGAATTGTTCGTCCCACTCAATTTTTTATCGCTGCCCTTAAACAACTTTGAGTTAGTTGAAGCCTTAGCTTCTAGCAGCAGCTATTGAAGAAAACCTTATGGATCCCCTGATTGTTATTGGTATCATCCTTGGTGTCTTGCTCGCCATCAATATCGGCGGCAACAACTCTTCTGTTGAGTTCGGTCCGGTGTACGGGGCGGGAATCAGCACGAAGAAGCACGTCTTGATCCTCTCCGCTATATTCTCTGTAATCGGAGCTCTGGTCGCGAGCAACAAAGTAATTCACACGATATCTGTCGAGATATTCGATGGCGCCGCGCTCAAGGACAATCTGATTGTAGCGATCGCCGTTTTGGTTTCTGCTACGGCGATTATCGCTTTTGCCAATAAATTGAGAGTGCCGATTGCTACCAGCCACGCTATGGTAGGCGCCCTGGCCGGAGCAGCTTGCTATCTTGGTAGAGCCAATACCGGAAAACTTCTTGAGATTCTCGTCTGGTGGTTGGTTACCCCGGTGGTATCACTCGTCGTGGCATTTGTATGTGGAAGATATCTGCTTCGCGACACGAAGGAGCAAGCTCCGGGGAGCTCCCTTAAGGGCTGGGCATGGTTCCTCACTTTATCAGGTTGCTACCAGGCATTCTCCGCCGGCTCCAACAGTCTGGCCAAGGCCATAGCGCCGGTTGTGGCCGCGCAAATGATGCCGTTGCAAGTAGCGGTTATCGTCGGTGGACTGGGGATGGGTATCGGCGCAATCGTAATTGGTCCCAAGCTTCTCGAGACCGTCGGCAAAGAGATAACGGTACTGGATCCGGTGCGTGCCGGTTGTATCCAATTGATCTCGGGAACCGTAGTGTTGGTCTCCTCCTTTTCTGGAATTCCAGTGTCGCTGGCCGAAATTACAACCTGTGCGATCATTGGTATGGGCAGCGGTAAGAACGGCATCAGAACAACTTTCAACAACCGCCATATCGCCGTCATGGCGAAGCTCTGGCCGCTCTGTCCCATAATGGCTGCTGCCGCCTGCTTTGGTCTCATTCTGTTGGGAAATGTGACGTTCGGATTTGGCACTGCGCCTTTGGTTGCCGGCACCAGCTCCGGGGTCCGATGATTTTGTCTTCCTGAGCTTTTGCTAAAGACGGATTCGTCCTTCAGGTTGTTTACTATCAATCGGGGTTTAATCACCAGACTGAATCTTTCTGCTATGGAATCGTGTCACGGAGCGGCTCATGAGCAATATCACAAACACGCAAGTAACTTCGACTCAAGCGCTAGTCGGTAACATCGATCCGCTTTCAGTTGTAGAGATTGCCGTCCAGGCGGGGCAGCGTATTTTGGAGATCTACGGGACCGACTTCAAAGTCGAGCACAAGGAAGACGACAGCCCGTTGACTCAGGCCGACCTCGAGGCCAACCGCATCATCAAGGAAGGTCTTATCCGTATTACGCCGGAGATACCGATCCTCTCCGAGGAATCGCTTGTGCCGTGGGAGGTTCGACGGCAGTGGCAGATGTTGTGGGTGGTCGATCCGCTTGATGGGACCAAAGAGTTCGTCAACAGGACCGGCGAGTTTACCGTGAATATCGCGCTCGTTCAGAATAACAATCCGGTTTTGGGAGTTGTGCATGCACCAGCCCTGAACGTGACCTACTTCGCCTGGCTCGGCGGCGGCGCCTACAAGATTGTCGACGGCAAGAAGCCTGTCAAAATTCAAGCTCTGCCCCGCACGGCGTCCGGACCGATTAAAGTGGTCGGAAGCCGTTCCCATCAGTCGTCCGCTATGACTGAGTACATTGAAATTTTAACCAACGCTCGCCGAGTAGACTTTGTTAAGTCGGGCAGCGCCCTCAAGTTCTGCCTGGTTGCTGACGGTACGGCAGACCTGTATCCGCGCCTCGCTCCCACATCGGAATGGGACACAGCGGCAGGGCACATCGTGGTTAACGAGAGCGGAAAGACTGTTCACCAGTATGGTCGTTCCGTCGAACTGGTCTACAACAAGGAAGATTTGTTGAATCCCTGGTTTTTTTGCTCCTGAGACCAGTTAAGCTCTCGCGGTCCGTGGAATTAATTTATCATGGACCATATGTCTTGGAAGCAAGAGTTAGAACGAGGAAAAATCGTCGCTCCTTCTGAAAAGGAAGGCGCTGGAAGTCTATCGACCGACGAAGGAGAAGGGACTTTATCGATCGATCCAGCCGGAGCGTTAGTTCCTCACGGGACCGATTCCTCGCCCAATTTCGGCGACAAGTACGTCACTCTGGAGAAGATCGGCACAGGCGGCATGGGCGCTGTATACAAAGTGCTCGATCGAGAGCTCAATCAGCATTTCGCAATCAAGGTGCTGCAATCCGAGCTGGCGAAAGATTCGGTGGCTCTGAAGCGCTTCGAGCAGGAGGTAGAGTCTGCTTCAAAGCTTTCGCACCCCAATCTGGTCGCCGTCTACGGCTATGACAGGCTGCCCGATGGTTCTCCATTCCTGATCATGGATTTTCTAGATGGGAAAAACCTTTCGCAATTGATCAAAGAAAGCGGGTCGTTGAACAGTGAGCAGGCTCTGGATGTATTTCTCCAGATTGCTCAAGGGCTGTCGCATGCCCACGAGCGTGGTGTTGTTCATCGAGACATCAAGCCGACCAATATTATCGTTTCTCCTGGCGAGGATGGACGATCAACAGTGAAGATTGTCGATTTCGGAATCGCCAAAGCATTGCCCACAGCCAATCGTGAGACGCACAATCTAACGGAGACCGGCGAGGTTTTTGGCAGTCCCGACTACATGAGCCCGGAGCAGTGTCTCGGCTTCATGCTCGATCATCGCTCCGACATCTATTCGCTCGGCTGTCTAATGT
>CAZISK010000510.1:0-6162 GCA_964541355.1 uncultured Candidatus Obscuribacterales bacterium | reverse complement strand
GAGAGATAGTGGCGACAGACCTTGAAAATTCATCAATTCACCATAGACTGGCGGTCAATCTGATGGCAGCCGGAAGAATTAGCGAAGCGGTCACGGAGTTTCGAATTTCAAGCGCTCTCAAGCCTACGGACAAGACCTACGCCGATGATCTGGCAAGGGCACTCTCAATTCACAAACGGTCGATTATGTCTAGCAACGATGGAAATACGACTGGGGATGACGCCGATAAAGGCGGAGGCAGTGAATGAGTTTTCATTTCCAAGCACCAGATCTGGCTGAATTTCCTAGACGTTCTTACCGACGATTCTTGGAAGAGACGCTCGGCAACCTGTTCGCCGAAATCTCCCCGATCTCCAGCGAATACAGCAATCGTTTCGAACTTACGTTCGTAGGTCCTGACGGCAAAGTCAAGTGGTGGTTCGAAGACTACGCTGCCGACTCCGGATATCCGAACACCGCCGAGCAAGCTCGCAAAACCAACATGACTCATGCACGCCGGCTGATGATGGAGTCCTGGCTGCGTGATACCGTCACTGGTGAGCTCCGCAAATCGAAGTGCTACATCGCCGACATGCCTGTCATCACCGACAGAGGCACATTTGTCATCAACGGCTCTGAGCGCGTCGTACTTGGTCAGCTCGTTCGTGCACCCGGAATCTATTTCAGCCAGACTAACGCCATCACATACAAAGCGTTGATGTTGGCGGAGCAAGGCGCACCTATCGCATTCGAACTTGTCCTCGATCCGGCAGTCACACCCGGCAAAGCCAGCCGCGCAAAATGCAGAATCAAGTTGCCGAAACGCAGCTGGATCGCCTGCACGACATTGCTTATCGCCATGGGCTATGACGCTCAAGAAATTCAAAAACGCCTCGGCAAACTGCTCGAGCGCAACCGCATCGAATGGAAAGAGATCACTCAACAGGAAGCGCTGTCGGTCGTCGGCAGAGGCTGGAAACCTGATGGTGGTGGCGGGGCCGGCGCTGGTAACACTGCACTTTCCGAATTGACTGACAAGCGCCGCTACAGTCTTGGAAAACTAGGACGTCGTCGTTTCAATGCAAAACTGAGACTGGAAGGCGAATCCAAATCGCTGTCTTCAGCAGACCTCATGTCTGCCATCGAGTATTTGCTTGGTCTTCCACACGACATGGGCTTCATCGATCACATCGACAGTTTGGAAAACCGTCACCTCAGAGGCGTCGGTGAGACAATGGCCAAAGCCGTTCGTCCGGCTCTCGGTCAGATGACTCGTTCGATTAAGATGAGACTTGAACTAAACGAAGACGAAGAGATAGGCAGCCCGAATGACCTGATCGATACGAGACCTTTCGCTAATGCCATCAGCAAATACTTTGCCGGCAACCCGCTCGTTCAATACCTCGATCAACAGAATCCGCTTTCGGAACTGTCGCACAGAAGAAGAATTACATCGTTCGGTCCGGGCGGTATCGATCCGGCCGCAGCACCTGTCGAGATGCGCGATGTTCACCCCAGTCAAATCGGTCGCGTCTGCCTGGTCGAATCACCTGAAGGTAAGAATTGCGGTATGGTGTCATACCTGGCCAGCTACTGCCGTATCGATGATGACGGCTTCATGACTGTACCGTACCGCAAGGTCCAGAACGGCGTGCTTCAAGACGAAGTACAATTCCTTACACCTTCTGATGACAAAAAATACACCCTGGCGCCGCCAGACACTCGTGTCATCGACGGCAAGATCGTCGGAACTCTGGTTGCAGCTCGACGCGGAGAGATCTTCTTTGAATGCGCTCCGGATCAAGTCGACATGATAGGTCTGACTCCGCAAGGATTTCTCTCGGTTGGTTCGGGATTGATTCCGTTCCTCGAGCACGATGACGCTAACCGAGCGCTGATGGGCGGCGGGATGATGCGCCAAACTCTGCCTCTGGTGCGTCCTGAGCGCCCACGTGTCGGAACAGGCATGGAAAAGATCGTGGCACGATCCTCCGGTCACTCAGTCACCGCTCGCCGTGGTGGCATAGTCACCCAGGTTTCCGGCAACGAGATTGAAATCACGCAAGCGTCCGGCGAAAAGCGGGTCTATCAGCTTACGCGCTTCGACCGTACCAACCAGAACACCATTCTCGACCAACGGCCTTCAGTTACTCTGGGACAGAGAGTAGAAGCCGGCGAGATCATCGCTGACGGTCCTGGAATTGACAAAGGTGAGCTAGCCTTAGGAAGAAATCTATTGATTGCGTTCCTCCCATGGAACGGCTACAACTTCGAAGACGCTATTGTTGTCCGTCGCGGTCTTATTCGCGACCACCGTTTGACTCACATTGAAATTGAAAAACACTCAGGGGCCGTTTATCAAACGCTTAGAGGTCCTGAAATCCTCACCCCTGAACTACCCAATGTCGCTACCAAAGATCTCGAGCATCTCGATGAGCGCGGTATCGCAAAGATCGGTAGCTACGTCGAGCCGGGCGATGTGCTTGTTGCGAAGTTGACACCGAAAGAACATCGCGCCCTCACCGCTGAAGAAGAGCTTCTCCAAGCGATCTTCGGGAAAGTAGCCGAAGAGATGGCCGACAGCAGCTTGAGAGTACCACACGGATCCGGAGGCCGCGTCATTGACGTGCGCATCTTCACACCGGAAACCACGCCTGAAATGAAAGCCGGCGTTATTTGCGAAATCGAAGTTTTGATTGCCAGATTGTGCCCAGCCGAAGTCGGCGACAAGCTCGCCGGACGCCACGGCAACAAAGGTATCATCGCCAACATCGTCCCTGATGAAGACATGCCATACATGCCCGACGGCACGCCAGTCGATCTGGTCCTCAACCCTCTAGGCGTCCCCAGCCGTATGAACGTCGGTCAGGTATTTGATACACAGCTTGGTCTCTACTCGAGCATCCTTAATCGCCACTATCGTATCCACCAGTTTGATGAATCGATCTCCGACGACGCTTCGTTCAAACTCGTCAAAGAGGCGCTGGCAGAAGTACGCAAGACTCCTGGCTACGAGTGGATGGGCGAAGATGGAAAAGTCGTTCTTACCGACGGCAGAACCGGCGAACCTATAGATCGACCGACCTTGGTCGGACGTCAGTACATGTTGAAACTCAATCAATTGGTCCTTCACAAAATCAATGCCCGCTCCGGATTGGGCGGTCCATACGCCGCGGTCACTCAGCAGCCGGTCGGCGGAAAAGCCAATCACGGCGGACAGCGCATGGGCGAGATGGAAGTCTGGGCAATCCAGGCTTACGGCGGCGCCTACATGCTCAACGAAATGATGACCATCAAGGCAGACGATATTCAAGGTCGGCACCAGGCCTACGCTGACATGGTTCAAGGTAAGAACGTACAGACCGGCGGACGCACCGCTGCATTTGACGGGCTGTGCTGCGAAATTCGCGGACTCGGTCTTGAAGTGACGCTCGGAAGAGTAGTCGACAGCTTCGAACCGGCTCCGGACAGAACCTGCTCGAGAATCGCGCTTCCAGAAGACGCCACTCTCGAAGAGCAATTGCAAGTATCCTCGGTCGAAATGCTCGAAGACGAAGCCGGTCAAAAGATCTTGGAAGTACCTGGCGGAGACTACGAGCCTGTAGTAAGACCGCCAAGACTGCCGATGATCACTTCAGTAACCAACGGCAAGAATGGAAGAAAACCACAATTCGAACTCAACTCACAGGAGTCTTTAATCGATGATATTGATGAGCCGATGCTTCACTCCGGTCAACAAGGTCAAGAAGATGGAGAGTCAGAAGACGTTGCTAGTTTCGTCGACACCATCCTCGGTGACAGCTTCTTCGGACCTGGAGAAGACTTCGAAGTCAAAATCCCAATTGTCGAAGAGCCGAAGCAGAAGCAACCCCAGACCGCTGAGCTGTCCAGTCTAATCGCTCCGGAACTGGATGAAGAGGAAGCGCTGTTTGACTTCCCTTCTCTGACAGAGCTCCAATCTCTCGCTCAAGAATTGATGACTATTTCAAGAACCCCTGAAACAGTAAAGGTTGGACCGGACATAAGCGGAAACGACGGTGGACAAACCCCAGACTTATAAGTCGATTTTTTTCACGAGGACGAAGACCATGCAATTCAGGAAAGGCACAATCAAGAAATCAATTGAGCGCGGCGCACTGGTAATCGCAGTCGCCATGCTATTCGCCTCTTCCTTCGTGGCTTCGGCATCAGCCCAATTCGCACCGCCTTCACCACCACCGATTGGCGACGGCGATACACCGGCACCGGTCACACCCGGCGACCAGGGCGGTCCGCCCAACGTCCCTTCCGGCACCCATGATCCGACACCCGGTCACAACTTTCCGACAGGCACAGGTCGAGATCGAAGCATAGTCAGAATTCACCACACCGACGGACGTGGCGTACGCCAGGTCCAAACACTTCGTCCGGACACTTTGAGCAACGATGCCATAAGCCAGATCGAAGGAATTCTCGGTGTCAACATGCGCAGCGGCGAGCAATCCATCGACGCTGATGCAAGCGACGCTCAGATGGAGCAGATCAACGAAGCGCTGGCACCATATCCTCAAGCCACCGACAATGGCGGTCGCAAATTTATCGACAGCGATTCACCCGCCAACGGCTATCCAAAACCGGATCGCAACAGTATTTACGGTTACACACCCGACCATCCGCTACCGACAGTTTGGACATTCTCGCGTTATCTCGTCATCCTTGGTGTCGTAAGCGCAACGATCTTCATGTCGATGGCGGCCTACTCGATGGTCATGGGCAACCCTTACGGCGGAAGCCGCGTCATGGGAGCAGCAGCCGGTCTCATGCTTCTACTCTCGGCCTACACGATCTGGAAGATCGTACAGATGAATACCTATAACGCCAACAGCGATACGCCGGCGCAAAACAACTCACGACAAGCGACGGCACAAGTGCAAGATGCCTTCATGGCACGACCGAATACACCAGCCAATCCCGGCGGAGGCGGGGCAAACGGACGGAGTGGAGTGCCAGTACAGCCTGATGGTAACGCGAAGAACTAATCACGAGGAAAGATTCAACTCAATCTAAATCAATAAAACGAATCCCAGGACAACAGAATAATGAGAGCACAAGAGAAGAAAATTTCGAAGAAAACGCAAGCAACAACCACCCTCGTTGTCGCCCTTCTCTTGGGCTTAGCCACGCTAACAGTGCTCGCCGTCAAGGCCGATGCACAGCCCACTCATGACGAGTTCCACTCCAACAGTAACGACGCCCAACGTCAAGCCGCAATAAAAAAGGCGACTACAGTTGTGGAAAACCCGCTCGGAAAAGCCGGTGCCCTGGCCATAATGTCAGATCCAACCAACCCGGCAGTGCAATGGTTCGAGCACTTCGACCAGACGGTAACCTGCTACATGAAGACGGACGCTGAATCTGCAATCTTGACGCGCCCATTCAATCAAGAAGTGGAACGCGTACAACAATGGACTGATACCGCAGGAAAGGTTGCAGTTAAATACAAGTACCTCGCATCTGTCCTCCGTAAACTTGAAGTTCCATCTGGGTTCCCCGGTCTGAAAGAATATTGCAGTCTGACTGCAGACTGGTACGCCGATTCCGCAGAAGTCTACGACCAACTGATCAAGCCGCGCCGGGCAGCACGCACCATGGAAGAGCTCGACGACGGTCTGAACGGCATTAAAAACAAGGCTCAAGGACTTGCGGAGATGCAGAAACAGCTCAGAAAAATGGACATAAGCCTACGAATGCAGTATGGCGTCCACATGCGTGAACAAGATGATCCATTGACCAGGTATGTCAAAGGCACTAAAGAACAAATTCGCAGCGTTGGCGGCAATCCTACCCGCTAAGATTTCTCAACCACACAGATCACTCACCCTTATCTATCACCCCCAGCGAGGCAATAATGGCTATACAGCTCAATGACAGAGACCATCTCATCTTCAAATTGATAGATGAGCATGAGGTGTTGCTCGAGAAGCACATTTCCTGGTTCATCACAGAAGATGATAAGCCTGTCCTGATTAGAGACAGACTACGCAAACTATTTTATCTGGACTATCTTCTTTGTCACCGTCACGGAACCAAACTTCCCTGGTGGACGACTCCGACCAAACCGCTCGTGTACATGCTGTCGCCAATGGCGAAGAGCATAACCGGCATAGGTCAGGACGACAAAGATCGTTTCGACGCCAACTGGCA
>CAZISK010000509.1:0-6170 GCA_964541355.1 uncultured Candidatus Obscuribacterales bacterium | reverse complement strand
TCAAACCTGAAAAAGTTCGGTTTGATTGACCGCAAAGGCAAATTTCTTGTACCTCTGACAGCCTCAGCTATCGGTGAGTTTCAAGATGGTATCGCCAGGGTTGCTATAAATGACATGTACGGATTCATCAGAGAAGATGGTCACTGGGTATCTCAGCCGAAGTACGATCAAGCAGGTGAATTCAACGAAGGTATGGCAGCTGTTTGCCAGAGTGGGAGTTGGGGATACATCGATAGGACCGGTGCGCTGGTAATTCAGCCTAAATTCAAACACGCATCCACATTCTATGACGGCGCGGCTGTGGTGAAGGTCGCAGATGGAAGGTCTGGTTTGATAAACATTCATGGAGACCTTCTAATCAAGCCGAGCTTCGCAGAAATGGTCAGAATTCCAAAAATCGACTGGAAACCCGGCTCAACAATTGCGGCGAACGATAGGACCCCTTTCGCCGACAAACGAGGGTGGGGTTATGCCTCGCTGTCCACTGGTGAGACTGTAATCGAGCCGCAGTTCCCCGAGGCCTGCCCATTTTCAGAAGGTCTGGCATGTGTAGCTGTTCCCAAATCAAAGTGACAAAATTGACTGGCCAATCATTCATCGTAAAGCGACGGTTTTCGATGCTTGCTTCAGGATCTCTGATCTGCAAATCAAATAGTGCAAATAGATAATGGTTCTGCGCTGGTTGTGCACTTGCTCAGTTGACATTCGAAGACTCGCACTGGAAGCGCAAAGAAACGGACGATTGAATCCCAGAAACTCATCTTCTCCAGCTCTGGCTCCGAAATTTCTAACGTCCACGTAGACGAAAGATTGACAGACATTATCTTCGATCGAGTCAAATGAATCGAGACAAAAACTGCCATCGACATTTGCTTTCTTCGGAACACCAATCACGGTGACGGCATGACTTGTGAGTCCATTCCAAACATAGTCAGTGTCCTTCATCTCCGCCCACTGAGATCGGAAGATAAGAATCGGCGGATCGCCTGATTGTATCGCCAATGCGATTAGCTCGTGCACACGTGAGCTGAATGAAGAATCGCTTTCGTTCTTGTCAAGCCTGTTTAAGAAAACACCTTCGACTGTCGGTAAGCCCCTGACTTTACGAATCTCATTGTATGTATCCACAACATCAACGGCACGCATTCCGCCATTCGCATCGACGTGCCTCAGTGAGCCAGGGTAGTGACTAGACTTCTTTTGACCATAGTCCTTCATCAACTCCTGAATTCGACTGCGATCATTTTCATTAGCCAGAAGCTTTCGACCTTCGACCAGGTCAATGGCATTCAAGATCGACGCGTAGGGAAAGCTAGCCGCTAAATTCTCCTGCTTGACCGCTGTGTGCTTTTCTATTGGTATGTAGTGCCACGGAACATTCATCGCATCACCTCTGAAACTCCTTGAAAGTATACAGGGTTCAACGGAGCCTGGTACATACCTGCTTCAACCGCCTTAGAGCGCCTTCCTACCGTTGCCTGATACGTGGGGATCTATCGGTCGAGGGTTCAAATCCTGTCCTCCTTATAGGACCACCAGGAATGCTTTCCTGCATGTGTTCAGCGTCCTGTCCTCAAATCGAGCGTATGCGCCCCCCTTGGACTGTAGAGTACAAGCTCGTTGCCTTCGCTAGCCACACCAAAGTAAAACTGATTCGGTCTGAATGGACCTATATTTTGCTCACACATGAGACCATCGCGGTTGTTGTCTTCGAACTGCCGATTGATTCGATCGACAAACTCTTGCAACGCATCTCGGCGCGCATCTCCTGCGGTGGCACCCATTTCCGCGTTAAACACGTCTCGTATGCCATCTTGAAATTGTTGATTGCCAAGACCGCCCCGGCTGACAATCGTTTGAAAAATCTTCGATGCCCGATATTCACTATCCACGATTACTCCGCCATTACGATCACCTGGATTGGCTGCAAGACCGTCGTTGCTCTGAGGCGGCTCAAATGAAACAATTGACAGATTGGAGCTTCTATCGTCAGATGAGCCACTTTCCATGGCTCGAATGGACTTAACCTGCTCCCGAAATGACTGAATATTGTCAGGGCATGAAAACATTGGTGTCATGCCTATATCAGCTGCTTGATTTACTTGCCAGTTTTCCAGATCCATAATGACTCGCTCCCTTAAGGAACTACCTTAATGGAACCATAGGGCATCCGCCTGACCAAAATTTGACTATTGCAAGGCCGAGAAAACAACATAGTGCGCAGCGGAATGAAAGGTTACCCCAGGACCAGATCAATATCGTGTCGTCCCGATTGTGTGCACCACGTACTCAATTTGTCGCCCGCTACTGCTTCAATCAGACTTTTCATCAGGTATGTCCAGCACCCAAGTAGCAGACGGTTTCTAATTGGAAGAACGTTTGCAGCGCTGCATTCTGGGTATTATTACATCTGAGGTAAAGTTGATGAAATTGCCATCGAAGCTTTGCATTGGCATCTGGACTGCAGTCGTCATGTCGGGTTCGGGCCTACCTGCGGCCGCACAAAGGCTTCATCTTTCGGATGAGGGTGTGAAGATTAGCATTTTCGGGCTCAGCCTCACACCAGTGCAGACGTTGGTTGCTGGTTCAATAGGCGTTTCGCTAGCTTGCTGTTTCGTTCTCTATCAGCGGATTTGTCTGAGAGAATGCGGTTGTGCTTGCGGACCCGGCAAATGCGAATGTGGTTGTGGCTGTAATTCTAACTGTCCGTGTTTCTATCGAGACAAAAGCGAGGCTAAACGACGAGTTCCGTCGATCAGGGCGTAGGTGGCGCCGCTAGGTCGCAGGTTCAAATCCTGTCGTCCCGATAGGTTTGACATAAGTCGTTATCGCTCTTCCCGACTAACATCGACGTAGATAAGCAACTCTGAAAAAGTCAGCATATGCAGATCTGTAAAGCTCGTCCAGTGAACCATTTGATGTGTTTTGAGTTGTACGCTCAATGACGCTCCGAAAGTCAATATTGTCCATTGTCCCTCCTTCGGAAATTCCACGCTCTCAGATATTCGATGGTAAGTGTTGAGAGAATGTTGGCGACGCGAGACGTTTCGTATTTATTCGAAGTCGGATCTTAGATTTGACTCCACGCTACCTTTCAAACCTTGAATCGAATATCAGTTACTGAGTGGCTTTTTAGCACCTAGTAAGGTTGTCTAATTCTAGTGAAATCGTATTCAACCGATAAGGATATTGAATACTCAGAACTTCGCGTTCCATAGGTGTGCGACTGTGCGCGCGTCACGGAAGTTTTCAGGAGTTAGTAGTGCCAGTTCAGCCCCGCTATAAAGCAAAGCAAACCGATCGTGATACCAGCAATGGTGATTGAGGCAAAGGGATTTGTCTGCTCTCCGAGCAGTTGAGTCTCAGGCACGGTCTAGCGACTCTCCTCCAGGTTTCGGTTGAATGCTGCAATTTGCCGAAAACAGGTTGGCACCTCCAGCTGTCTCTGGCAAATGAAATTTGAGCAGCCGCGGAGCTAATGAACCTTCTCAGTTTTAGTTTGCGAAAAACAGATGCAGCGTCTCTAGACTGTTAGTGACAGAAAGTCTGAATCCTTCAGAAAACGGGCAACTATAACCCTTGCGGGTCATCTCCCCGACCCAATATTCCCATTCATGGTCATCGCCTTTGGATCGTATTCCATAGACAGGCGCGTTAGGTTCATCTGGCTATCCCAGCAATACGGATTGAGGTTGCGATTTCTTCTCCCCAGTTGGCCATAGAAAATCTAATGATACTACCGTTTGCGGAATTCCTGACGCTTGCGGAGCAAGTCGTCATACTGCTGCTTATCATGGTTGCGGACTGCCGTTCGAATCTGTTTTCTGAGGAAGTCCCGGTTGAACCTGTCTAAGCCGTCTAGGAACTGATCAAAAATCTTTGCATCTTCAAGGTACTCTGCTCTTTCGTGGGGAGCTTTGGATCTGTTTGTTTCTCTCTGTCTCAATGTGAGACTTACACCGATATCTATAATTTCTTGCATACAAGACACGAAGGCCAGCGGTCTCTTTTCGAGATGCTCAGCTAATTGCGTGTGTAGCGACTTCAAGAGACCCATGCGCTCTCGCATGGGCAGCGGCTTTGTCAAATCTATAAGGCCTTGAATGAGGCGTTTTTCGTCCATCTCATTTATCTTGGTCTGACTGTCACTCTGAGCCTTGTCCACACCAGGAAGACCCCAAGAGTCCATGACGCGCATTGCGAGTTGTTTCACACCTTGTACATAGTCTCCTCTCTTGAGCGACAAATCATACGGGTCATTTTTGTGGTCGACTAACGTGTCTTGAAGTAGTCTTAATCTGGTGAACTCTTTTGATATGTCCAATTGTGCTCTTGCCAATCGGTCAAGATCGGCTTTCAGAGCTTTAGCAAGGTCGCTGCTAATTAGGGTACTCAAGTAAAGATCATGGAGCGCAATTGCCGTTTCTGAGTTGTTGTGATCCAAGACATCGCCCATTGAGTTATCGACGAGGACTCTTGGAGGTGGTCCTGGAAGAAAGTCGGTAATCGTGACAGCGTGTTTGCCGCCGTTTTGGGTACCTAGCTGTCCACCGGCGTCGGTATTGAATGGTTCCATATAAGTGGAAATGGATAGGATGACCGGAAACTTTTTTTGTTCTTTCAGTCGCTGGAGTGTTTTATGAAACTCCTGTTCCGAACTGAACAGGGTCCGACCGAAAATCTTGCCCTCGATTCCTGAATCTTTGTGCTGAAGCACTACATCTTCTTCTTTTTTGCCCGTAATCATGTGGTTGATTTTTCCACAGTCTGCAGCATACAGACCAGAATTGCTGCCAATTAACTTGGGGGGCTGTTGTGTGTAGTCGAGCAATCGCTCGCCGGTATCGTCCGGATTCTTTTCATCAGGTTCGTGTTGTTCGTAGCGAATATTTTTTCCGTTGGCTTTATGGAAAAGATTGATCGCCGTCGTCTGAAATATCTCACTTGCATGATCTCGACTTCCATCCGGTTTGGAAGTCTTACTTTCTCCGTGCGGTTTCGGATCGATTGAGAGAGTTGTTTTTGCATCCTGGGATGCGTACTGACCGGAAAGGGCTACATCGACCACCAAGCGTGCTGCTTTAGAAGGCTCTCTAGTATAAGTTCGTACTTCAAGAGCATTTACGCTACAGGTTCCATGATTACCCTGATCGATTCCTGTGGGCTGAGATGCATGCGCCATCACCTGCTGTGCTAGTCGATATCGTTCAGTAGGTGTGAGAGGACCGGTTCCCATTTCGTTGAATAATCTTGAGATCTGCTTAAACGTATTTGCTATTTCAGTTCTGTCCAATCCCTCTTTTTTTGCTCTATCCAAAAGTGCTTCCACGTGCTTCTCGAATAGCTGCATGTTTTCGCAGGAGAGATTCTTCCGAGCCAGGTCTAATAGTCCATTCTTTTCATGAGACAGGTCTGTCTGAGCGATGAATTTCTCCGTTGACTCACTGACTTGATTTTTCCAATATGTACTTAAGTCGGTTAGCGGTCCAGTTGATGCCAGATAACCCATCCATTCTTCTTGGAATTGACAGGGCGCGCTGGCTAAGTATGAGTCAGCGCTTTGCTCGGCATGATCTAGTTTTCTCATAGTAACTTACCGTAGTAGGAATTACGACGAAGTTTCGTGGTTGGTTGTGGCTGGAGATTATATGTTGAATGTGGCACGAATGTGGCGTCCGATTTGTGGAGGAACGACGGACAGTGGCGACTTACGCAAGAGGTTGTGCCTATGTAAGCCAACTCTCGGGAAGAAACGGACTTAAGATTCCGGACCAGGTGTTCCCTTTCCTAGGTTCCGCTCCAGGAAATGCGTCCTGGTGCATTGAACAATCGTCGTCACCACCTATAATACCTTTAAGCTCGTCAGCGCCGATTGCACTCACTTGATTCTCTTCAACAAATAAGATGTGAGCTCTTGAATTTAGTAAATGTTTTGTCAGTTGAGGCCTATGTCCTGGCTTATTCATTGCTGATCTCCTCATGTATGGATCTTTCGTGATGGGTAAATAATCACCGGGTTACCAGGGCTTTAGATTGTACCCACCTGTTCGTGACCGAATCCGGACCAGACTGTGACGACTTTCGAAGGGACAAGCGCACTTCCGTATATCGGCTCTTTTTCAGTTAAATGTCTTCTCTGACCGAAACCTAGCACTCCGCTATAGAAGCAT
>CAZISK010000508.1:0-6171 GCA_964541355.1 uncultured Candidatus Obscuribacterales bacterium | reverse complement strand
ATATTTCGAAAACCTTATTGAGCTCCTTTTCAGCGATACCAAGACCGGTGTCTTTAACATGCACCATGACCTGGTTGGGCGTCTCTTCTCCCCATACTTTGACGACACCGCGACCGGCCGTAAACTTTATGGCGTTGTCGATCAGATTGAGAACAACGCGACGTATGGCAAGCGCGTCGATCTGCACACCACCTTGACCAAGCGGCAGATTAAGCTCGAGTGCGATGCGCTTTTGCTCTGCCACCGCCATCAGTTCTCTTGCACACTCGCTGGATAGATCGAAGAGCGAAATATGTTCAAATGCCAGATCCGGATCGCTGAAATCGTATCGATAGACCTCAATCAAATTCTGCACCATGCGCAAGAGTCCCTGGTTGCTGCGTCGGACCATCTGCAACACCTCGGACTGACTGTCATCCACTGCACCCAGTGTGCCGTTGATTATCAATTCGAGAGTCCGATCCGCACCGATAAGCGGCGTCTTGAGATCATGAACGAGAGTGGCGATAAAATCCTCACGCTGTTTGTCAACATTGCTGCGCTCATCGACTTCCATCGTGCTCACGCAGACACCTATAACCTGATTTTTCTTGTCTTTGAGCGGCCAGGCCGCTACGTCCCAGAATTTCTCTTTGCGTGCAAACTCAGTGCCGAACACCACCTTTTGACTGCTAATCTGAACGTTTTCATCTCGTTCCAGAACCCCGACCAGAACCTCGGCCGGAAGCGTAGCAACGACATCGTGAAAAGACCTGCCGATCAGATCCTCTATCTCCATCCCGAGCTGATCAGCCACTGCACGCGATGCCTTAGTAATGACAAAATCACGATCGAGCTTCCATACCCCGATAGGAGCATTTTCCATGGTGGTGCTCTGTTCCTGTCCGGCGATCGGAGCGATGGTGGCATAACCGCCTGACTCTTTGGCGGGGAAGGTCGCCGGGCTATCGCCGACGACAGGGTAGCCGCCCGATGCCGCCAGCTTCGCCACAACGGAGGCACCGATCCTATGCTGCGTCGTACCAGACTCACTAGTGTCGGTGCAACTACCGATAAAACCAAGGAAAGCCCCATCATTACCTATGACCGGCGTACCGGAGTCGAGAAAACGCCGGTATCGCTTATCGAAGCGCCGCATGCGATATTCCACGTGAAAGCTCGTCCGGTCCTGAAGGGCACGCTCATGCACCGTCTGAAATTTTTGCCTGTCCTGCGGATGGATGTTGACGAGCCAGCCATCGTATAAAAGAGCGTCGTAACTGATACCGGTAAACTCCAACCATTTTCGACTGAAGAAGTTCCTGGTTCCATCGACGCCGGACATCCACACCATCTGTGGTGCAGTGTTGGCCAGTTGATTGATGCGCTCCGCCATATCAACCAGCATTCTGTCCTTCTCTAGACTATCGGTCAGATCGCGAAAATTTGCCATGACGCCTATTATGCTTCCAGAGCGGTTGCGCAACGGAGAATAATATGGTTGATAAAATCGACGCTCGCCCCTGGTAATCGAGCTCTTTTTCTCGCCAGCGAAAGATCGCCCCACAGCCGCAAGAGAGATTTCGCGCTCCAGACCATCAAATGGCAACTCTTCCGTCGCCACCTTTCCGAGCACCTCCTGCCGTTTGCGCCCGAACATACGCTCCATGGCGTGATTCCACAGGAGAATTCGATTCTGCAAATCCAGTGCGACGATGCCGTCAAAACTATGGGTTAACACGAAATCGCTGATCTGAGAGACCATCTGCACCGACGCAACCGCCCTCTCAGCGACTCGTCCAACAGTCTGCAACACAGACTGCCTGGTCAGATTGTCGAAGAAAAGTACATCTGCGGCTCCCAGACGAATTGTTTTGAGCGCCACCTCTTCATCACACTCCCGACTGACATAGACAACACAAGTCCTTGGCGCAGTGCTGCGAATCCGCCCGATCGCCTGACCTGGGTCATCTGGATTGGTACTCTCAACGAGAATAACGACATCAATGTCATCCTGCCTCAGCCGAGTCAGACAGTCACGAGGAGTCGCTGAGTGCTCGATGGAGCCGACAAAACCGTTGAGGCATTCGCCCAGCTTTTTAGCAAGCTCTTCGTCTGCACCGCTAATCAGAAGCTTGATGTTGCTGTATTTGGTCGTTTCCAATCGCAAACCGCCGTACCTTCCTTCAAAAGACTATATACACTGAGTCAGGCAAACTATATCGAGAGATTAAGGACCGTATCTCGATGTTGCTGGATTAAGCCGATCTCCGAAGCTAAAGTATTCATCAGCATCTTCTCACCCATTGGCGAACCTCATCATGGTTAATAACCTCTAACCTACCGGTGCCCATCCACAGGAGCAGGACAATGACGAGGTTTCTAAGTTTCATGTGCGATATAATCTTCGAATGCATATCGCATTTTAAGGACGCCAGACTTATTTATCCTGGCTCTTGGAGACGTTCCGGAGAAAAATATGAGCCCGCTCTACATAGCACTCTTGATCCTCACTACCATCCTGGCCCTAGCGCTTATCGCTCTGGTGTTGCTGCACTCTCCTAAGGGCGAAGGGATGGGGGGAATAGGCGGGAGCGCCACTCTTTTCCAGGGCAAACGTGGGGCCGAAGCCGGCATCGACCGCGTCACCTGGACAATTGCATTGTTGTTTTTGTTCTGCTGCTCCGTTCTCGGCTTTGGTTTCGTTCGGTAAGGCTCCATGCCGTTTCAACTGCCAACCCAAGACGAAAAACATCGCTACGTTCACGACCAGTTCGAGCGCATCGCGGCAAGATACGATCTTGCCAACGACGTAATCAGCATTGGTATGCACCGACTGTGGAAAAAACAGGCGGTTGAGATACTTATCGGCGGACCGGCAGGCAGACTCATGTCCAGACAACGCCGGCAAGGCAGATATCTCGATGTATGCTGTGGAACAGGAGATCTGGCGCTCAGCATCGCACGCCGCTTAGAGCCTGATGGAGCCGTCGTCGGACTGGACTTTTCGAACAATATGCTCGAAGTTGCAAGAGCGCGCTCGGAAAAATCCCCACCACGATCCAAGATTAGCTTCAAGCAAGGAGACGCTCAAGAGCTCCCGTTCGACAACGATACGTTCGACGGCGCGATCATAAGCTTCGGTTTGCGCAATCTGACACATCTTGATCGAGGACTCTCAGAGATGGCGCGGGTGGTCAAACCTGGCGGTCTGGTAGTTAATCTCGACCTGGGCAAACCATCGGGTGCACTATTCGAACCGGCGTTCAAACTATATTTCCGTCACTTCGTTCCAATCGTTGGCGCAGTTCTGCAAAACGACAAGAGAGCCTATACATACCTTCCGGAGTCCAAGAGCACATATCCCGATCCAGATGGTATAACGAGACTGTTCGAGGGAGCTGGACTCGAGCAGGTACTCCATATTCCTCTCTCCTCAGGAAGCGTCGCCCTTCACATGGGAGTTGTTCACCTTCGACCGTTACGCTAGTTAGAGGGAACCATATCTGGTGCCTTCAACCAACAGGTGATCATGGGTCTAGAACAGCAAAATATTACAAAGACTCAATCCAACGTTGCCCCGACTCCGGACGACGACGCTATAGACGCACCGGTCGGGACAAAATCGCTGATGCTGGTAGTCGGCGATGCTTCCGCCGATCGGCACATGGAAAGCATCTTGAAATTGGTCAAGGAAAGCGCTCCGGATCTCAAAATTTGGGGAGTCGGTGGCGAACGCATGGAACAGGTGGGAGTCGAGCTCCTGGCTGACCTGAAAGACTTCGCTGTCATCGGATTTTTCGAGATTATCGAAAAGGTGCCGAGAATTCTCAAAATGGGCCACACGATTCTCACTGAGATTGAAAAGCGCAAGCCTGACGTGATTATGATGGTCGACTTTGGCGGGTTTAATCTTAAAATCGTGCCGAGGATCCGAAAGAAGTTTCCCGATCAAAAACTGCTCTACTTCATTTCACCACAAATCTGGGCTTCACGCCCCTGGCGCATCAAGACGATCGCCGCCAACGTTTCCAAAATGTTGGTCATATTTCCATTCGAGGAACCGTTATACGCCAGTTACGGCGTACCTGCCCGCTTTGTCGGACACCCATTAACCCTGCATATTCCCAAAGATCAGGATTTAATGGATAAAGATATCTTTACCCGCACCCACGAACTGCGCGCCGACAAGCCAATCGTTGCAGTCTTGCCGGGCTCGCGCAAGCAAGAGATAAAGACGTTGTTGCCGATCCTTTTGACGGCGATGGAGGAGCTTCTGGAAGAGCGGCCCGACCTTCAGTTCGTGGTCTCGAAGGCCAACAGGAACATCTCGGCTCTAATCGACAACATCTATGAAAAACACAAGATCAAAAAGCGCTTCGCTGCAAACATCACATTCCTTGATGGATCGGAAAACTATAATCTATTTAAGAATTCGGATCTGGTCTGGGCAAAGTCCGGCACAACCACTCTAGAGGTGGCGATGTTCGGCAAGCCCATGCTGATTTTCTACCGTGGCGCACTGCTCAGCTACTTTCTAGTGGTCCTGGTGCTGACTGTAAAGAACGTTGGATTACCTAACCTACTAGCTGGCAGAACGCTCGTTCCTGAACTTTTGCAACTGGATTGCAGACCCCAACAACTCGTAAGATATACAAGCGATCTGCTCGATGTACCTGGACTTCGCAATGAGATCTCCGAAGAGCTTCTCAAACTCCGAGATCAACTTGGACAGGGAAATTACGTCGAAAACTGCGCCCAGGAAATACTCTCGGCACTCAATATAAAACAATGACCCCAGTCGAAACTCCCACAATCATTGAATCGAACAAGGGACAGCTTGAGCCCAACTACGGAAACACGATTTTGAAGCGATTGATTTCAGCAAAACATGCAGAGCTCTATGTCAGGCTATTGGGCTATATCAAACCTTATATGACCGCGTTCGTGATCGGATTGGTGGCAGCGATACCATCCGGCGCCATGGACGGGATCATCGCCTTCCTTGCCGGTCAAGGACTGCAAAAGATCATCGTCGAAGGTCGACACTCTCTGGTCTATTTGGTTCCCGTTGGTGTCCTTGTGGTAGCACTGCTACAAGGGCTTTTCCGCTTCCTCGAATCTTTCTGCATCCGATACGTCGGAGCCGCCGCCATTCGCGACCTGCGCAACGAGCTCTTCGCGCATCTCGAGAGCCAGCCCTTGCTCTTCTTCCTCAGACAGTCATCCGGCGTATTGATTGGACGAATGTTCAACGATGTCGGGATAATTGAAAACGCAATCTCGCAGACATTCCAAACTATGATCAGCAGGGTGATTACCTTGGTATCACTTTCGCTGGTGCTGATCATGCAGAGCTTCTGGTTAAGCATAATTGCAATCTCGATACTATCCTTGATCGTGCTGCCCGTCTCCATTCTAGGCAAGCGCATTCGCAAATCGTCTAAGAGCGGACAGGAAAATGTCGGAGCGCTTGTCTCTGTCCTCTCTGAGTCTATACAAGGTGCACGAATCGTCCAATCCTTCAATCTTGAACAGTTTCAATCAGATCGATTCCGAGGCACGAATCAGAATTTCTTGAACAACCAGGTCAAAGCAATCCGCGCCGAAGCCATGCTGTCACCGATCCTGGCGATGATTGGCGCGACCGGAATTGCAGCGGTTATCTGGGTAGCTGGCTATCAGGTCTTGCACCATCACATGACACTAGGAGCGTTGACTTCATTCATCATAGCTTTGTTGCTGCTTTATTCTCCTATCAAAAACATAGGACGCATCAACGGCGTATTGCAACCGGCACTCGCCGCCGCAGAGCGCGTCTTTGAGATCCTCGATCAAAAGTCGGATTTGAAAGAATCCCCAACCGCTGTGCCGTTGCAGCCAGGTCCGCACAGAATCGAATTCCGAAAAGTCTACTACCAGTATCCGAGTCAAACAAATCTGGTTCTGACGGATATCAGCTTTGTTATAAATCCAGGAACCATGGTAGCCCTCGTCGGTCTATCCGGCTCCGGCAAATCGACTTTGGCCAATCTGGTGCCCCGCTTCTTCGACCCCATATCCGGTGCCATTCTGATTGACGGAAGATCGATAGCGGACTACACATTCCACTCACTTCGCAATGAGATTGCGGTGGTAACGCAGCTGGGCTTGAGCCGAGACGCGTCCACCGCCGAGTTGCCATCGCAAGTC
>CAZISK010000507.1:0-6194 GCA_964541355.1 uncultured Candidatus Obscuribacterales bacterium | reverse complement strand
AACGACCGGTCTCTGACCGAAACGACAAGCAACCGCAAATCTGGAATGGTGCCATATTCCAAATAGTGTAGGTAGCCATAAGTCTTCAACTGCAGGCAGTATGGATGTTGAATATTGTCTCGGAGCATTTTAGCCAAAATCTGGCTGTGAAAGTCGGTCTTCACCTCCTCGAGACACTGAGGGGATGCCGATTCACCGCCGCCTCCCAAGAATCCATCAACTCTTCCAGCCACGACTATCTTGTACGGTTGTCGATCGAAACTCTTCTTCAGTCTGATTTCAGTCTGATATCCCGCTATTTCTTTTTTTCGATTTCGCAAAAACTCGTCATGTACGTCCTGTCCGGTTATCGGTAACGGTCCGTAACCGGAGTGCAGCTCTATACTGCCTATGCGTGGGACAGGCAGCGCAAACTCTCGAACTCCTAATGCAATCGTATTTGTTTTCGCCATTACACATATATATGTTGACGTGCTTGCAAGCGATTCCAGCTAAACAGCCAGAATCACTTACACGGTGTGCTCCTGCTTCATCAAGGTCGCCAGAATAACTTCTCGCCTTATATCCTCTCTACAGCATCCTCGGGCGCGCCCCACCCTACAGTATCTGTCCGTCCATACCGTACATATGTATAGCACGACTGCTATCGAAAAGCAATACTCACTATAGCTTCCGTCAAGAGTTCATCGACTGACTGAAGAAAGCTCTATACGTGTTTTTATGTCCCGATTTTGGAGCGGCCGACAATGCGCATTGCCACGTCAGGTCTTACTCTTCGGAGGCTTCTTGATCAACGTCTGACAATGAACGCAACGCGGAAACTCTCCCTGCCAGTGCTTCGGAAAGGTATGCCCGTTTTCAGCACAGGTGTCGACGCGAAGGCGCCGGCTGGTGAACAGACTGGAAATCGCTTGAATAATGCCGGAGAACAGTCCACCAATTCGTCTAAACAACCCGACAATCGGTGACGACTCCTTTCTCACCGTCACCTTCATAGCTTTGATTTCGTGGTGAGTGATCCTGGTCGGTCGCTTCGGCGTGTTCGCTTCAGGCTCGGCGCCTGGAGTGACGCCGCGCTTCAAATGGACCATGTCGATCAGCTCCTGACTGCGCTTCTCTTGATCAGGTTGCTCGCCGGATTCGTCTGGGACATTGTTTCCATAGGACTGCTGTGGTCCCGAAAATTCGGGAAAGTCTTGTCCACCCTGACTCATGTAGCCCTCCAGAACAAATTATTTGGTAAGGTAAAATGCCGTCAAAAGGCACCTTACTATCAATTTACCAGTTTTCCGAGCGCCCTAACCAAATAAAAGACCGTTCCGCCCCAATCCAGGGCGTGCTTCCGCGTCCTGGAGACGCAACTCCGGCTTTTGAGTCAGCTTGACGAGCCGGTTTACAGATTGTTGTGAACTCTTGCAGGCGCGCCGTAACTCCGGTTCAGGTGCAGTTCGTTCTGATACAATGCAAAACTGTTTATAACTTCCCAGACGCTTGACATATAGCTGACAGAGAGAGAGATACACATGGGCAAAACTGTTGGAATTGACCTTGGCACCACCAACTCGGTCGTAGCCGTAATGGAGGGTGGTCGCGCCACTGTGATTCCGAATTCGGAGGGTGGAAGGACAACACCGTCTGTGGTGGCATTCAACAAAACCGGCGAACGACTCGTCGGTCTTCTGGCTCGACGGCAGGCTGTCGTCAATCCGCAGAATACGGTCTACTCGATCAAACGCTTTATCGGGCGACGGTTCTCGGAGGTGTCGGAAGAGATAAGAATCGTCTCGTACAAGGTGAAAGAGTCCTCGGACGGTGGCTGCCGTATCACCATCAAAGATAAGGACTACACACCGGAAGAGCTCTCGGCAATGGTGCTGCGCAAACTCAAAGAGGATGCCGAAACCTACCTGGGAGAGACTGTCGACAGCGCAGTAATCACCGTTCCGGCATATTTCAATGACTCTCAACGCCAGTCGACGAAGAATGCCGGAGCGATTGCCGGTCTGGAAGTGCTGCGCATCATAAATGAGCCGACGGCGGCAGCACTCGCTTACGGTATAGAAAAAAAGGTGGATGAAACCATTCTGGTATTCGATCTTGGTGGCGGAACTTTCGACGTCTCGATTCTGGAGGTTTCAGAAGGGCTGATTGAAGTCCGCTCGACGTCAGGCGATACACACCTGGGCGGCGACGATTTCGATCACAAGGTCGTGGATTGGATCGCAGATGAATTCGCAAACTCCGATAAAATCGACTTGAGAAAAGACCCTCAGGCTCTGCAGAGACTGACGGAAGCAGCTGAGAAGGCGAAGATCGAGCTGTCCTCGGTTACCGAAACGACAATCAATCTGCCATTCATAACCGCCGACGAAGCCGGACCGAAGCACCTCGATATGCGCCTATCCAGAGCAAAGTTCGATGCGCTTACCAGAACGCTTGTCGAACGATGCAAGGGTCCAGTCGAACAGGCGATTAATGACGCCAAACTCGAACTCAAAGATCTGGACGAGATCGTACTGGTCGGAGGCTCAACCAGAATTCCCGCGATCAAAGAGCTGGTCAAAACCATGACCGGCGGAAAAGAGCCCAACCAGAGCGTCAATCCGGATGAAGTCGTCGCCGTCGGAGCCGCGCTTCAGGCAGGCGTCCTTGCGGGCGAAGTGACAGATCTCGTACTCCTGGATGTCACTCCGCTCTCACTCGGTATCGATACCATGGGTGGTGTATTTGCCAAGCTGGTGGAGCGCAATACTACGATTCCTACACACAAAACACAGCTGTGCTCAACCGCGGAAGACAATCAGAACGCGGTAGACATCTTCGTATATCAAGGCGAGCGCGCCATGGCCAAGGACAACAAACTGCTCGGCAATTTCCGTCTCTCGGGAATTCAGGAGGCACCACGGGGAAAACCAAGAATCGAAGTATCGTTCGACATCGATGCTAACGGAATTTTGAACGTCACTGCCAAAGACCTCAATACGGGCAAAGAGCAGAAAATCAAGATCACCGCGAGCACAAACCTCAATAAAGAGGACATCGATCGCATGGTGAGAGAAGCCGAGTCTCATGCCGACGACGATAAAGTCCGCAAAGCACAAGTCGAATTGCGAAATCAGGCCGACGCTCTCGTTTACACAGTCGAGCGCGAAGTCAAGGAAAACAGCGACGAGATTACCCAGGACACCAAAGAGCGAGTGCAAGACATCGTCAGCAAGCTCAGGGCAGAACTTCTGGCCGACGCGTCGGAAGAGACAATCACAGGAACCATGAACGATTTGAAAAGCGTCCTGAGTCAAATCGCCGAAGAGATCAACGCGGCAAAACAGAAGAAGTCTCAGGAAGACGAAGCCGCCAAAGCCGCAGCCGACGCCCAGGCGAAAGAGGCGAGCCAGTCCGGAGAGTCCGGCAAAACTGAAGAATCAGCCAATGACGACGGCAAAGAGGAAGGCAGCTCGACAACGGCAGAAGAGGCATCGGGCGACGGCAATCATAAGGATAAGGACCAGGAAGCGACAGCCGACACGGAAAGCAAGAAAACCGCTTCCGGTGCAGGAAAGGATGACGATGTGATAGAACCGGAAGTTATGGACTAGTCGCAATTCTCCTAAAATCCCCTGGTCGGCTGTAGTTAACTCGATAACCAGATCGGAGGTTGTCATTGTTGAGGTCAATAGAATGAAAACAAAAGCAGGCGGCAAAAAAGCCGCTTTGTTGGCTGGTCTGGTTGCGGCACTTCTGGCTAATTCAATCCCAGGTGCTCAAGCCAAGGTTGTCGCGAAGGATAGCGTTGTATCCGAGATTCAGCTCGATCCGACTGAAGGCGCCAAGACCATGAGTTCCCAGCCTACAACCGGCACCGACAAGATTCCCTGCATGGTATGGATCGATAAGCAGGCTCCGAGAGTCGCAATGCTGTGCATCCACGGATTCGGTCTGCACAAAGGCACCTATGACGCCTTCGCCAACGAGATGGCCAAACTGGGCGTGGCTACGTACGCCATAGACGTCCGCGGATTTGGCGCCTGGGTCCGAAAGGGCAAGAATCGCATCGACTTTAACGGCACGATGTCCGACATCGGCCTCGCCCTCAACGAAATCCACCGACTGCACCCTGACCTGAAAATCATTGTTCTGGGCGAATCGATGGGCGGCGCCATCGCCATGAAGACAGCCGAGATGTATCCCGATCTGGTTTATGGATTGATCTCTTCCGTCCCGGCAGGCGATCGCTTCGACAAGGCCGACTCCGAGATGGGAGTGGTCAAGCACGTCTTCTTGCATGGTTTCAACGCCCCTCTTGATGTCGGCCCGGCGATAGTCGGCCGAGCCACGAAGAAGGACGCGCTGAAGCAAACCTGGCTCAACGACCCTCTGACAAGAACGGAGGTGTCCGCCAACGAACTGATCGCATTTAAGAACTTTATGAACAGCACATTCGACATGGCGCCCAGAATCAAGAACACCAGGGTTCTGTTTATTCAGGGCAGCAACGATCGACTGGTTAGACCTGCCGGTACTTTCAAGCTCTTCGGTAGTCTCGCCACACCGCATCGCGAAATCGTATTGAGTAAAACAGCGGAGCACTTGATTTTTGAAGATGGACAATTCAATGCTCAAGATCTCAACTTCGTATCCAAATGGATATCGGCCAACGTCGCTCAAATCGGTCAGACCGAAAGAGTAGCTAATCAGAACGGTTCGACCAGCGCCAACACTGCAACTGGTACGACAGCGACCAGCGCCGGCACTCCGGCAAACACCAGCGGCAATACCACGCCTGCGACCAAGGAAGATCCAAAACCAACGCAGATTGCCGGACTGCCACCTGCCAATCCAGCCGACAAACCTGCCAATCCGCGCCCTGCCGGCCAGGCATCGCATAAGACTGCACTTTCCTATTGGATCGAGCTCAAGCGCAAAGGCAAAGTCTATCGCTGCAACAACAAAACTTCGTTCCGCTCGGGCGATGCGATCAGATTTCACGTCATTCCCGAAGATGACGGCTATGCCTACATAGTGCTGCAACAAGGCAGCACCGGATCCAGTGCCGTGCTCTTCCCCTCCAAGGACACCGGTGACCAAAATTTTCTCCGCAAGGAGCAAGACTATCCACTCCCGTACCAGGACTGGTTGGCATTCGACGAGCACCCGGGCCTCGAGAAAGTGCGAATCATGTTTTCAAAACAACAGATCAGCATGGACAAACTCAAGCCCACAGACCCGACAAAGATTGCCTACGTGTCTGAGGACTCGAGCGGCGCCAAAGACCTGATCGGAACCAGGATGCAGCTTTCCTGGGACGACTCCAACCCGATAATTATGCCGGAAGAAGTAGCTCCAGCATCTCTGTCCAGCCAAACCAAGAACAGCCAGGTTCGATTGGTGTTCGATAACCCAGAAGGTACATTAGCGGTCGACGTCGCCTTACTGCACCAATAGAGTAGCGGCTATCGCGAGAATCCCAAGTTTGTTTAACCACCCAATTCATTGATCGATAGGAAGCAGCACACATAACAGACAAACAAAGGGATTCCCTCATATGCAATCAGCAAGAAGTACGAAGCTTCACGGGCGCGCGACGGCGTTCGTGAGATGGCGATCTGTTTCGTCCGTCTTTGTTGTAGCGATCGTACTGTCACTATCACCATGGGCGAAGGCAGCCGACAATACTAATCAGCCAGCTATGCCGGGCGTGAAGTTTACGAAAATTCAGGATCTCGATCCTAACAAACAGGGTCCTAACAGGCCGATTCGACAAAAATGGGCGGTCGTGATCGGCATCTCGAAGTTCAAAGAGAATCGGCTGGTCTCCAACGACCCGGTGCTCGATTCATCAGCAAAGGCATTTTACGACTACCTGATCGATCCACATGGTGGCAGATTCAGTGCGGACCACGTGCGTTTGATTACCAACTCGAAAGCGACAAAACAAACGATGCTGAGCAGCATTGGCGCCCAATGGCTTGGGGCATTGGCAAAACCGGACGATCTCGTCGTCGTGTTCGTGAGCACCAACAGTTTTCCCACCACCGACGGTGGCTCCTACCTGTGCGCTTATGACTGCGCGCTGGACAATATCTACGGAACATGCGTTTCTATGAACGACCTCATGGAGACCATAAAACAAAACGTAAAAGCCGAACGAATTCTCCTGGTACTGCAAGCAGCACACAGCGGCTCAGCCGAGTTGA
>CAZISK010000506.1:0-6211 GCA_964541355.1 uncultured Candidatus Obscuribacterales bacterium | reverse complement strand
AGTTGGAAGAATGTCTTCCACCCTATCCGTGCAATCTTTCTCTTATTCGGTCTGCCATTTGTAGGAATCGGTTTTACACTCCTACTGCTTCCGTACTTTAGCTACAAAGACGACCTGGAGACTGTCTATGTGATCACTGACCGCGCTGCAATTCAGATTAAAGGCAATCGTGCCTTCCACCTCGTCAAGTTTGACTCGAAAGACTTCGGACCACTGAAAATCACGGACTACTCGAGCACCGGTTCAATCATGACCGATCGAGCTGATCTCTTGTTTGTGAGCTCTGTGGATGACGATGGAATGAGGAGAAGTTACAGTGGATTCTGGGGTGTGTCTGATTACAAAAACGTGATCTCCATACTCCAGAGTCATGGAGTAGGGAGAGCTCGATAAGATTCTTACTAGGCTAGCGGTCCTCTCCAGGCAATTGCTCTACGGTGACACGCAGCGGCTCTGCGCCGAAGAGCCTCATCAATGGATCTGGACCATATGCGCGGACCGCTAATGCGTGCCTTTCAGCCTCTTCTTTCGAGCCTGACCAAACCACGCTCTGTCCAGTAAGGTGTGCTTCCCACATGCATTTGTACGATTTGATCAGACCGTACTTAAACACACGCATCAGCACGTACACGACAAACTTGTACGAAGTGATGTTGTCGTTGTGAAGCATTACCGCATGCGGAGCCTCAGGCTTTGGATCGTCCTTGGGCTCATCGTGCGTAATTGTAGGTTGACTTACACCAGGGATAGTGGCAGGATTTCCCCGGTGTAAGAGGTTAATTATGGTGAAAGCCCCTAACATACCCCTAAAATAATTACCAGCAGCGATGTGTGTGACGTGCGAATGTACTCCTTGAAGCGATTATACACAATGGTCAAAAGTTGGGTCAATGTTGATACGCCACAAAGGGGTCCCAGCCTTGTTTGAGAGAGCTGCGACACGATAGCCGCGTGTTGGGCGAACCGATGTGTTCTATCGGAAGGACACTCCAGTACGCATTTCCGAGGAGTGTGATGATCGTAGCTATTAATCAATAAGTTCAAGACAAAACCAGCGAAGAGAATTAAGTCAGCTTCGCAGATGAGAAAGGATGTTTTGTCGAAACATCCGCCAACTGATCCAATTGTCTGATCCCATCATATCATCGCCGCCCGATACTGGGGGCTGCTAGAATTCTCTCACCGAAAAGCGCTGGGGAGCATTTTTATGACGATGAACCAAGGCAAAGTGGACGCTAAACTCAAGAAACTCTCGGAAGAGGTTCGAAAGCTGGCAATGGCTTTTCCGGAAACCCAGGAGGACCATCCCTGGGAACATTCGGCGTTTAAGGTCAAAAAGAAAACGTTTGTCTTTATGGCTCTGGACGCTGATGGTTTGCGACTCAGCTTCAAGCTGGACCAGTCCCTATTTAACACGCTGGCTTTGCCGATGTGCGAGCCGACACACTATGGACTGGGCAAGAGCGGTTGGGTCACAGCCAGTTTTGAAGCCGGAGATAACGTGCCCATGTCTCATGTCGAGAAATGGATCAACGAGAGTTTTCGCCTGATTGCTCCTAAAACCATAGTTAAGCACCTGGATGCACGCGGCAACGGTAAAAGGAAACCAGAGAGCGGTTCGAAGGAGAGCGCAAAAACTATAGCGGTTGGTAGCAAGAAGACCGCTTCTGGGACCAGACCGGCTACAAAAAACTCGAGTGCCAACAGACTAACGGCGAAATCCTCAACGACAAAAAAACAAAGCGGTCGTGTGAAAACATCGATGACGAAGACCCAGAGCAAGAAGCCGGTCGTGACAACATCGACGACGAAACCCAAAGCAAAAAGCCGAGCGTGACAAGATCGACGAAACCCTTGAATTACCCAGGTTTCTGACCACTATGACTCGTGTTGCTGGGTCATTAGCGGGTATAAGGTGACCATGACGGTAGATGCGGAAATCTGTCCAAACTGCAATCAACCCAAGCCTGGCGCAAAGGGTGGTTCGCTTACGCAGTGGATCTTCGTGTGTAATTGTCTGTCGCTCAAGTCGGCTTTGACCGAGCCTCAGGACGAAGGCTTTCGCTTTCAGATGTGCCGCACATGCAGGAAGAGAGTTGGTTCTGGTCGGGATGGGTCGCTCACTCAATTTGTATTCCGCTCCGATCTGTGTCGTTGTGAAAAGCCGGATGTTCAAGATGTTGCCATCGCTCGGATGCCCGGTACTTTTCAGAAAGTCGTGGACTTCGCTGCATCGCTCAGCCAAGAATTGGAAATTGACGGTATTACTCTTCCGGAGGCGACCTTCCCGACGAATCGATTCAAACCGATCAAAGAGCTGGGTCGGGGGGCCTCTGGTGCGGTTTACCTCTGCATCGATCGCTTGCTTGGAACTCGTGTTGCGGTTAAAACGCTTCACTACCTCGGCTCGGAGCAACTTCTGTCCTTCCAGCAAGAAGCACGGGCGATTTCCAGACTTGCTCATCCGAACATAGTTAGAATTCTTGATTTTGGTGCCACGGACTCTGGGATACCATATATGGTGCTCGAGTATATTAATGGCGTAAATCTCGAGAATTTGCTCGCTCAACGACAGCTGAGCCTGTCAGAAATTGTGGACGTTATCTCCGCGGTCTGCAAAGCGCTGGCGTACACTCATAGCAAGGATGTTTTCCATCGTGATTTGAAGCCCAGCAATATATTGGTCACCGATGAACACGGTTTTTCGGCGAAGCTGGTGGATTTTGGTGTTGCAAGAACAAAGTATGAGACGGAGCCCACCACCATCTTCGAGGGCACTGCCATTGTCGGCACTCCCGCCTACATGAGTCCGGACCAAATGCGAGGCGCAACTTTCGATCAACGTTCCGAAATTTACTCCGTCGGCTGCATCCTCTTCGAACTGTTAACCGGGCGTCAGGTCTATGAGTCCGATACGGTCATGGAGGTGTTGTCCAAACACGTCCACGCCAGAATTCCACTGGTGACAGAACTGGCGCCGGCTGCCGGTTACGCGCCTGCCGTCGATCGTGTTATCGAGCGTTGTCTGGCTAAGGATCCGAACCAACGTTTTCAAAGCGCTGAAGAGCTTCTTGGCGCACTGGAATCGTTGACGTCCGTGAGCAATCGTGAATCATTCGAAGATACTGTTACCGACAACTCCGAGCAATCGTCTTCGTCAACAAGTGATTCGTTCAGCGACGCTCTGTACAAAGCATATAGAGAGCCTGGATTCGCCAATCCCGGACGGGTCGCATCAGCAAAGAAGGGCTCGAAGATCATATTGATGGTGATTTCTCTTTTGGTTCTCACCATTGGGATAGCTGTGTTTCTTGCAAAAAGTCCATTGTACCGCGCGGCGCAACCAACACCTCACACAGTCGACAATAGCGCCGACAAGCCTGGAGTGTTTGCGAACACGCTGCTGGAGACCAAATACCAGCTCAATGAATTCAATGGTGGCTACTGGTACTTCAACATGGCCCCGGTAGCTGAGGAGAGCTTTGATGAGCTGATTCGTTTCAAGAAGTCCAGGCATTTATGGTTGGACTCCGGTGCAGTTTCTCCTCGGGGATGGCTGCGGCTGAAACCGTTAAATCTAGAATCTTTGGCAATCATCAATATTCCGATTGGCGAAGAGGATTTCGAGAGTCTGCGATCGTTGACTACTCTCAAGGCGTTGCGCTTGTTCGAGATACCTTCAGTGACCGATGAATGTCTCGAGCAAATTGCCAAAATGCATGGTCTCAAGGAACTTTTTCTTCGGCTTGATAATGTCACCGATAATGGTATCACTGCACTCTCGTCACTCGACCAACTTCGATACTTGTCTTTAGACCGGTGCGGCAAGTTGACCGATGGTTGTCTCGACACAATAGAAACGATGAAAAAATTGGAAAGACTCAGTCTGTCAAAAACCTCCATCAGTGAAGCCGGCGCTCGTCGCGTCAGCCAGTGGAAAAATCTAAGAGTGCTGAGTTTGAGCGGACTTCCTTGCGATTCTGAAATCGTAAAGAATCTCATAGCCAATGGAGTTGAAAAGCTATCGTTGCGAGACACCAAATTATCGAGAGAAGATTTTTTCCGCTTCGTAACAGCAAAAGCTCTAAAACAACTTGATGTGAGAGACGCGCGAGGTATTACCGGCAAAGACGTTAAGCTCTTTCATGTGCTACGAAAGGCCCAGCATCTACCTCCGTGCCGTGTAATTAACGAGCGCCACACAAAAATCAATTTTATCGGCGAGATGGTTTTCAATACCTATGACGATGAACACCTTTGGATAGATGAGTGACTCGAAGCCGATCTACTCTGCTACAGCTTCAGTGCGGCGGAGTATGTCCTGAGCTTTAAGGCGCGCGCACATTTCTGTAAATTCAGTTGTGGGGCCACGCCACAAAAGCTCGTCGATAGTATCGAAAACAGGAGCATCCAGACGTAGTGTGGCAAGAGTGCGATACAACAATGCATCGTCCCAGGACTCGAAGAGAACGGACGCAAGTTTCTTCGCACCACGTATGGTGGGAGACCACTGCTCCACGCTTTTCGGGATTTCTTCTAAATGTGGAGATTGAATGAGCACCGATGCGGCAGCCTTCGCGCCCCAGCCGGGTAATCCGGGATATCCGTCCGCGCTGTCTCCAACAAGGGCCAGGTAGTCGGGAATAGATGTTGGTGTTACACCAAATTTTTCAATCACTCCAGCTTCATTGCGGGTGATCTCACGTCTCCTGTCGAGTTGTACGATCCGATCTCCGCGTACACATTGACTGAGGTCCTTGTCCGGAGTACAGATAATTACCTGCCGGACGCTCTCGTCTCGAGCGGCTTTTACGGCCGCGGACGACAGAGCATCATCGGCTTCGAACTCAACCATAGGCCACACGACGATTCCCATCGATCGCAAAGCATCTTCCAAAATGGGAAACTGCGACATCAATGGTAGTGGCACACCCGCGCCGGTTTTGTAATATGGATATAGATCATTTCTGAAAGATTCAATGACATGGTCCGTTGCAACACCGATGTACCTGGCGCCGCGGGTGATCATCGAAAGAACTGAGTTCAGTACTCCTCGCACGGCTCCAATCTCCTGTCCAGAATCGTCCGAACGCGACGGAACCGCGAAAAAATGTCGGAACAACTCATATGTTCCATCAATAAGATAAACGTCTCGGCAGGGGGCTACCGCCATCATCCACCTGACCGTTTAGCCTTGATCCCGCGCTTTTGAAGTTCGTTGAGAATTCGATCTCTTTGATCGCCCTGTATCTCAATCACACCGTCTTTGACGGTGCCACCACTACCGCAGAGCTGCTTCAGTTCCGCTGCCAGTTTTTCAAGTTGCGCTTCGCCCAATGTCAGTGCTGACACGGTTGTTACCTTCTTACCTTTTCGTCCTTTGGCGTCGAGACTCACTTTTGCAGTGCCTGCCTGGCCAGGGCTGCTATTGCGAGGGGCGCCGGGCGGATCCGGCGGCGACAGGGGCGCCCGCTTTCCACCCTTAAGGATCAGCGTGACGACAAGCTTCGATACTTGTGATTTGACATATTGCACAGGATCTGTCGAATCCGAAATTTTCCAGGTTTCAATCTGACCCGTCCAACCAGAAAAACGTTTTCCGAAATCTGAGCATCCCGCTCCGGAAGTTTCCAACAAGACAACAAAATCACACTGACTTAAGATGTTGATTGTGATTGGCTCGGTACTTCCTTCGATCGAGGCATTGTTCTCGCGAAGCGCTTCACTAACTTCTTGTGCAAAAGAGCTGATTATGCCGTCAGTCTCTTTCAAAGTGCCGAACGTCGCTTCCCAGTTGAGGTCCATCTTTCGAGCCTCGGTATTGAAACAAGACTCAGCCAATCGGCTCAATTGCAAGTCGCTGGACGAGACGAACAAAAGGCGTTTGGGTTTAAGAGTTGATTGGCTCACAGGTTTGGACCGATGACACTGGATTTTGAATTGGATTGTGCAAGTTTACCAAATGCATCGTAAAGCCTCGTCCTTCAGGGCGCTGGAGACGTCAACACTCCACTCTTATTTTTGCGATGTCAAGCAACGACTAACTTACTCTTCTATAAGGAAGCACGGAAGTTTAGATGGTCATGATCGTCTGGTGCTACGATCTACATGCAGCATATATACATAATTCTGCGCGGAGTCTTCGTATCCCACTTATCAGGAGATTGATGATGCCATCGACCGGAATTAAGTTAAGCGCGCTCGAAGAAAA